>JAUVOS010000142.1 GCA_030599055.1 Lutibacter sp. | reverse complement strand
TTTATTGATTTATATTTCTTTAAACTTTCATGTGTTAATTGGTTTGCTTTGTTTTTTTCATCAACCATATCGTCATAATAATCAAAAAGACTTTTCTTCTGTACAACTTTTCCTTTAAGTAATGAATCCAAATCATTTCTTAATAAACCTTTTGTTATTCTGATATCATTAAGTTTATAATTATCAATTTTTTTATTTAAAAATTCACTCAATTTATTCAAGTCCTTATGAATTACAGACAAGTCTGTTCTACCCCTTTTTAGGATTACCATTTTTGATTCAAAATTCCAGTCTTTTGGGTTAACTTTGAGTTGCGTTGAATAAACTAACTTCCCCTCACCTTTTGATATATAATATTTAATCAGAATTAGAGTTGATTTATTTGATTTTGGTTCCTTTAAATAGAAAAACATTGTAACAACTAAATTTTCTACAAATATAAGTAGTTGCCACCACAGTTGCCACTTTTTCTTATTTAAACTTTATTAAACTTTATCAACAAAAAGGAACTACTCCTTATACCATAAGGCTTTGAGTGTATTAATTAGAAAATATTAAAAAACTAAAACACGTAAAAATAAATCCAGTATTGCCCACAAACCTAAAGCCAAGCACGGTAGTGTTTGGTTTTTTTATTTTCCCAGAACGCCAAGCTAGCTTGAGTGTTTTGGGAAAATGAAAAAAACAATTGATGCGGAGCATCTTGGCTTTAGGTTTGTGAAGGCTCCCCAAAAGGATCAGCGTAACGTAGTGAAGCTAATCCTTTTATGACTAATGATAAATTATGATTAATAAACTTGTAAGTGTTTTGGGAAAATAAAAAAACAATTGATGCGTAGCATCTTGGCTTTAAGTTTGTGAAGGCTCCCCAAAAGGATCAGCGCAACCTAGTGGAGTTAATTTCGATACAAAAGTCTTTTAGAATCTCACTCGATTTGATATTCGTTTATAACTTGCTTAATGCTATCCAAAAAAAAAACACCTTTGTAACGTTATAATAACATTATCGTCTTATTAAGAACTAAACAAATTCACATTGCAAAATATTCTTCAACTTAAGCATCTCGATAAAAAATATGGAAACATTCATGCTGTAAATGATTTGTCATTTACCATCGAAAAAGGAAATGTGTATGGTATATTAGGACCTAATGGAAGTGGAAAATCCACTACTTTAGGAATGATTCTGAACGTTGTTAATCCTACATCCGGGAGTTTTAGCTGGTTTGATGGAACTATTAATACTCATGATGCTTTAAAATGGGTTGGAGCTATCATTGAAAGACCCAATTTCTATCCCTATATGACCGCTTACCAGAATTTAGCTTTGGTTTGTAAAATAAAGGGAATTTCAGAATCAAAAATTGACAAAAAGTTAAAGCTTGTTCATTTATTTGAAAGAAAAGATTCCAAATTCCGTACATTTTCTTTGGGGATGAAACAACGTTTGGCGATTGCCTCTGCCCTACTTAATGACCCAGAAGTTTTGATTTTAGATGAGCCTACTAACGGTTTGGATCCTCAAGGAATTAATGAAATTAGAAATATCATACTGCAAATAGCACAAAAAGGAACTACTATATTATTGGCATCACATATACTTGATGAAGTTGAAAAAGTCTGTTCGCATGTTATTGTACTTCGTGAAGGTAAAAAGTTATACGAAGGTCGTACGGACGCGATGACTACGTCGTATGGAATCATCGAACTCAAAACTGATGCGCCTGATAAAACGATACTGCCCCTTTTATCTAATTATGATGGTATCACAAGTGTTAAAATTGAGAATAATATTATTTATGCAAGTTTAGGAAAAGAAATAGCGTCGGCTGAAATAAATAAATTTTTATTTGATAATGGTATTGTCGTTTCTCATTTAAGAAAAAGAAAACCAACACTCGAACAACAGTTCTTGGAGATAACAAATTGATGATAGGCTTTGAGCTTTGAGCTTTGGGCTTTGGGCTTTGAACTTTACAAACTTTTAACTTTAAAACCAGTATGTGGAGATTATTAAAAATAGAATTACACAAAATACGATACAATAGAGCATCAAAGTTTCTAATCATTATATATTTTGGACTCTTAACCAGTATAGCATTAATTGCAGCTATCAAGTTTGATATTGGTCCAATTAAATTTCATTTAGCTGAACAAGGCATTTTCAATTTCCCCTATATCTGGCATTTAAACACCTATTTAGCAGCAGGTTTTAAATTATTCTTGCTCTTGGTAATCGTTTCAATGATGGCGAATGAATACAGTAACAAAACTTTAAAACAAAATTTAATTGATGGACTGAGTAAGAAAGAGTTTGTACTTTCAAAATTTTATACTGTAGTACTTTTTGCAATAGTTTCAACAATTTTTGTCGCAATAACCTCTTTAGTTCTCGGACTAATTTATTCTGACTATACTGAACTTTCAATTATCACCTCTGATTTGAGTTACTTATTCGCCTATTTCATCAAACTAGTTGGCTTCTTTTCCTTCGGATTATTTTTAGGCGTTTTAGTAAAACGTTCTGCTTTTGCAGTTGGGGCCCTATTGGTTTGGTCAATTATTGAGGCAATAGCTATGGGAGTTCTCAAATGGAAATTTAATATGGAAAATACATACGAGTACATTGCTCAATTTTTCCCTTTAAACTCTATGATGAATTTGATAAAAGAACCCTTTACACGATTTAACGCTGTAAAGTCAGCAGCACAACAATTAGGTGAAGAAATTACAAAAGACTTTTCAGTACAACCCAAAGATTTGCTTATTGTATTAGTCTGGACGGCAGTATTTATTTATTGGAGCTACTATTTAATTAAAAAGAGAGATTTATAAAGAATGTATCGACCAAGTCTTTAATGGTATCCTTGTGAAGCTCGATCTAAAGCTTCCTTATCAATGATTTTTATACGGCGCCCTTTCACCTCTAACAAACCCTCAACTTTAAAAGTAGAGAGCAAACGTATAGCTGATTCTGTTGCAGTACCAATTGTATTTGCCATTTCCTCTCTTGTCAATCGTATGTCAATATAACCTTCAGTATCTGTTCCAAAAATATCATATAACTGTAGTAATATATCGGCTAATCGTTCTTTAACTGATTTTTGAGCCATCATTGATATGGAAGAATTTGCTTCATTTAATTGATGAGAGATATTTTTCATCAGTTGTAGAGAAAAAACCGGATTTTCCTTAATCGCTTGCATTATTTTTGTTTTAGGAATAAAACAAACTTGCATATCTTCTAATGCAGTAATAGTTAAACCAGAGGGTTCTTCACTTAAAACAGAACGTTGTCCCAAAATATTCCCCTGTCGAAGAAATTTGACAATTTGGCTTTTCCCATTCGTGTTTAACTTACTCAATTTACACTTTCCACTTCTCAAACAATAAATACCGTTCATAACGTGACCTTCTGTAACAATATTATCGCCTTTTTTTATATTTAAAGTTGTCTTATTTTGGGTAAACTCTTCTAATTCTTCAAAAATAAGATTTGAAAATTCATTATTATTCTTGATAAAACAATGTTCACAAGCGCCCATGTTGATAGTTTTTAGATTATCGTAAATTTGCTACAAATATAATCAAAAATTGATATTTATCAGGTTTTTTAATTTTAAAGATTTAAATTAAGTTTTTATATGAGTGACAAAGTATGCTACCATTGTGGGCTTGAATGTGGTAATAGTCCTGTTGAGTTTAACGATAAATGTTTTTGTTGTAACGGTTGTAAAACCGTTTATGAAATACTCAATCAAAATGAACTGAGTTGTTATTATGATCTAGAACAAACACCGGGGACCATTCCAAAGGAGATACAAGGGAAATTTGAATATCTAAATAATATTGAGATTGCTGACAAACTTATTGAGTTTTCGGATGGCACTACAAGTGTCGTGGAGTTTTATATTCCTTCTATTCATTGTAGTGCCTGTATTTGGGTATTGGAAAATTTGGAAAAATTAAATCCCGGTATTGTTAATTCACTAGTAAATTTTCCCAATAAAACAGTTCGTATTAATTTTAAAACAAAAGAAACGAGTTTAAAGGAGGTCGTTGAGTTACTTACTTCCATTGCCTATGAACCGTATATTAGTTTAGAAGATGCCGATAGAAGTGCTAAAGAAGTTGATAAAACCCTTATCTATCAATTGGGAATCGCAGCTTTTGGATTTGGAAATACAATGCTCTTAGCTTTTCCGGAGTACTTTGAAACCGAAGGCTTTTGGTTGGATCAATTTAAATATATGTTTCGTTGGATGATGTTAATTTTAGCAATACCCGTAGTTGTATATTCAGCCAAAGATTACTTTATCACAGCCTATAAAGGATTAAAGAATAATATTTTAAGTGTTGATGTTCCTATCGCCTTAGGAATTTTAGTTCTTTTTTTAAGAAGTAATTATGAAGTAATTGCTGATGTCGGTGCGGGCTATTTTGATAGTCTAACAGGTTTAATTTTCTTCCTTTTAATCGGAAAGTATTTTCAACAAAAAACCTATAATTTTTTATCCTTTGAACGTGATTATCGTTCCTACTTTCCTATAGCGGTTACCAAAATTGTCAATGGGAAAGAGGAAAGTGTGCCCGTACAAGATATTGATGAAGGAGATCGTCTCTTAATTAGAAATGAAGAATTAATCCCAATTGATGCCATATTAATCAATGGTGAAGGCTTGTTGGATTACAGCTTCGTAACAGGTGAATCTGAGCCCGTTTACAAAGGAACAGGAGACAAAGTATTTGCAGGTGGAAAACAAACAGGTGGCGCTATTGAGATAGATGTAATTAACAAAATTTCAGAAAGTTACCTAACAGAATTGTGGAGTAACGATATATTTAACAAAGATATTCCTAAGAAAAATATAAAGAATTTAACAGATTCTATCAGTAAGTATTTTACCATAACAATAATTAGTATTTCTTTAATAGCGGGTGCTTATTGGGTTTTTAAAGATGTTGGAACAGCTGCAAGTGTTGTTACTGCGGTATTAATTATAGCTTGTCCCTGTGCATTAGCTTTAGCAGCGCCTTTTGCTATGGGAAATATGCTTCGCATTTTTGGATATAGAAAGTTCTATTTAAAGAATGATGCCATCATTGAAGAAATGAACAAAATAACACATATAATCTTTGATAAAACCGGAACAATCACAACAAACGAAGCAAATGAATTGACTTATGTGGGGATTCCTCTTTCTGAAAATGAGAGAATTGCAATCAAAACACTAATTCGCTCTTCAAATCATCCGTTGAGTAGAGCTTTAAACAAATATATTGATATTGATGTTCCAACTAAAACAATAGCAAATTATAATGAGATTCTAGGAAAAGGAATATATGGAGAAATTGATACAATGCGTATTAAAATTGGATCAGCAAACTTCGTAGGAACCAAAACAGAAGAAACTTTGAGCACCACTATTTACATTAAAATAAATGATATAATTAAAGGGTTTTACAAAAGTAAGAACATATATCGCAAAGATGTAAAAAGTATTTTCTTAGATCTGGCTATACATTATAAATTGAGTATTTTATCAGGAGATAATGAAGGGGAAAAAGAATATTTAGAAACGATACTACCTTCTAAAACGGCTTACTTGTTTAATCAAAAACCACAAGACAAACTCGATTATATAAAAGATTTGCAAGAGAAAGGCGAACAAGTGCTTATGGTTGGCGATGGTCTTAATGATGCCGGAGCATTGGCTCAAAGTGACGTTGGAATAGCTATTTCAGAAGATATAAACGTATTTTCTCCTGCATGCGATGGAATTTTGGATGCAAAACTTTTCAGTAAGTTACCTACATTTTTAGCATTATCTAAGCAAACGATACATGTTATCAAATGGAGTTTTGGTTTATCCTTTCTTTATAATATTATCGGAATGTATTTTGCAGTTACTGCACAACTAACTCCTTTAGTAGCAGCTATACTAATGCCCTTAAGCTCAATAAGCATTGTAGTTTTTGTTACGCTAATGACTAATTTGGTTGCGAGAAAGACAAAGTAGTAGGTTTTGAATCTAGGCTTTGTAAATAAGAACACCTAAAATCCGCAAGGATTTAATTAGTGCAATCATTATCAAGTATATATCACTATATTATATCACTTATTTAAGTGCGAAAAATTAGTGTCAATTCGTGTCAGTTACAAAAAGACTTGCGGATTTAAGGGAACAATAAAAAATTGAAATAAATTGTTAGCCTACTATTTATTTTTTAAAACTTCTTAACAATTTCTTTACGTTTATAATAGCCTCCTTTTAGATTATAAACCTCAACTTATATTGATCACTTAAATAATTAAAACATTTGTTTACAAAATGTATTTTACTGGACAGGTAGAACTTATAATGATTTCACAAAATTATTGCAAATCTTATAAGACAATAGTTATATCTTATTTATCACGTCAAAAGGTAGATAATTAGTCAATAAGAGACTTTTTATCTTTTATCAATTATTCTAGAAATGACTTTTATCATATCATTTTTGGTTTTTTTATTTATTTTTGCTTTTAATCTGTTAACAAATAATTAACTTTTGGAAGTAATTTACATAACCATGGGTGTTACCGTTATATTAGCGGGTCTTTTTTTATATCTTTTCTTTAGAAATGTAAAAACGGGTCAATACGATGATATATATACTCCGTCAGTACGAATGCTTTTTGATGACGAGCTGGTTAAAAAACCTTCTAAAAAGGAAAACAAAAAAACAGATGCTAATAAAACTGAATAAATATAATTA
>JAUVOS010000256.1 GCA_030599055.1 Lutibacter sp. | reverse complement strand
CTTTGGATGTTTTTCTAAATAATCAACAATAACAGTTGCGTTTTCGCAATGTCTTTGCATGCGAACATGCAAGGTTTTTAAGCCTCTCAAAACTAAAAAGCTGTCTTGAGGCCCACAAATGGCTCCACTGGCATTTTGAATAAAATATAGTTTTTCGGCTAAAGCTTTATCGTTTACAATTAATGCTCCCATAACCACATCTGAATGCCCTCCTAAATACTTTGTTGCAGAATGCATCACTAAATCGGCACCCAAATCCAAAGGAAGTTGTAGATAAGGAGTTGCAAAAGTATTGTCAACCGCTACCAAAATTTTATTTTGTTGTGCTATTTTAACAACGGCTTTGATGTCAATAATATTTAACATGGGATTGGTTGGTGTTTCAACCCAAATCAGTTTTGTTTTTTTGTTGATTAATGTGGTTAATGAATCGGTAGTATTAAATCCTATAAAATGAAATTTTATGCCAAATTTTTCAAATATTTTTGTAAAGAGGCGATAAGTGCCTCCGTATAAATCGTTTGTTGCAATCACTTCGTCGCCAGATTTTAGTAGTTTTATTACCGCATCAATAGCTGACAAACCTGAGGCAAAAGCCAAACCATATTTGCCATTTTCGAGACTAGCAAAAGCATTTTCTAAAGCAGAACGGGTAGGATTACCTGTTCGAGAATATTCATAACCTTTATGTTTCCCAGGACTCTTTTGAGCATAAGTTGAGGTTTGATAAATGGGAGGCATAACTGCTCCCGTGCTAGGATCGTGTTTTTGATTGCCGTGTATCGTTTTGGTGTTAAACTGCATAGTAGTGTGTATAATAATAATTTTGTCGAAATTAGCATTTTACAAAGACTAGCCATTATGCGAATAATTTATTTTCTTAAAACTTGCGATACCAGTATGCGAATTATAAAAAGATTACCTACTGATAGCTTTGAAATGCAGGATATTAAGCAATTATCTATTAGTCATACCCAGCTAGATAAAATGAAGAAACTAGCAGGTAGTTATGAAAAATTATTTAGTAGAAGAGCTAAAAAATACCACCAAATGGGTTTGAAAAATCAAGATTTGTCAGAAAAGGAGTATCGAAGATTATTATTAGATGAATATACTTTTTTAAAACGCCCCGTTGTTATTATCGACGATCAAATATTTGTAGGGAGTGCTAAAAAAAATGTCTCAGAACTTTTTGAAGCTGTTTTAAAGCTTAGGGATTAAAGAGTTGAAGCTTAAAAAAAATAGAGGTTAAATAGTGAAGGGTTAATTGTGTCAATGCCTACTAATGTCTTAAACTTTTGTCTTTACTAGTTCAATTTCTCGAACTTTTTGAAATTTAAAATTATCACTAAATCGTTATCTTTTTCGATATTCTGAGCTGAGCTTAAATTGTTCTAACTATTCACCCAGTTCTTTTATTTCACGCAAAGGCGCAAAGGCGCAAAGAAACAGCTAATATAGCTGTCTTTTTCATTCTTTTCGTTAAAATATAAAATTAATGAATGTAAAGATAAATGCCTTGCATTCATAAACTTAGCGGCTTTGCGGCTTTGCGAGAGAAAATTTTAGCTGAATAGTTACAAATTGTCCTAATTTTACAATTTTTAACAATATTTTTATTTAATTTGTATGATTAAAACGGTCAACCTATTTCAGATATTGACACAAGCAACTCATAACTCATCAATCCATTAACTCATCAATCCATATGAAAACAGCCCTAATAACTGGAGCCACTTCAGGAATAGGAGAAGCCACAGCCAAACTCTTAGCAAAAAATGACTACAATCTAATAATCACAGGAAGGAGAAACGAGAGGTTGCAAGAATTAGAGAAAAAAATCAAGCAAAATGATATTGAAATTTTATCTCTTAATTTTGATGTACGTTCTATAGTGGAAGTGAAAAAGCACTTAGGAAGTTTACCCGAAAAATGGCAAAATATCGATGTATTAATCAATAATGCTGGTTTGGCAGCGGGAACATCAACAATTGATAAAGGTGAAATTGACGATTGGGATCGAATGATTGATACCAATGTAAAAGGTTTACTATATGTTTCTAAAGTTATTATGCCTTTGATGATAAAACGTAAAAAGGGACATATCATTAATATTGCATCCATAGCCGGCAAGGAAGTATATTTAAATGGGAATGTCTATTGTGCTACAAAACACGCAGTTGATGCCCTTTCTAAAGCCATGCGTATAGATTTATTACCGCACAATATCAAAGTTACCAATATTGCTCCAGGTATGATTGATACTGAATTCTCTGTAGTTCGTTATAAAGGCGACCAACAAAAAGCAGATGAAGTATATAAGAATATGGAACCCTTACTAGCTATCGATATAGCCGAAGTGATTTTATTTGCGATTCAGCGTCCCGCTCACGTTACCCTAAATGATATTGTCATTATGCCCACGGCACAAGCCAATACATCTCATCTTAAAAGAGGTTAGTCCCTTACGATGCTTTGGGATAGTATAACTCCATAAATTCTGCATTCTTAATTCTGCATTCTGAATTGATAAAACTATATTTGCAAAAATTAATTTCGATTTGAGCCTAAAAGCCATTTCAAAAAAGTATGATAATGCTACCATTACACAGCATATCATACAAGAAATCCAGTCGGACAGTAACCAAATTACAATTCCGAATTTGGCGGGATCTGCTTTGTCTTTTTTGACTGCATCCGTATTTAATAAAGCAGAGAAACCACTCCTT
>JAUVOS010000144.1 GCA_030599055.1 Lutibacter sp. | reverse complement strand
TGGCTGTATCTCCTAAAATAGTTTCGGGTCTTGTTGTGGCTATAGACACCACTTCATCAGAACCTTCAATTTTATAGTTTACATAATATAACTTACCTTGTTTTTCAATGTATTCTACTTCTTCATCTGACAAAGTAGTTTTAGCTTCTGGATCCCAATTAACCATTCGATAACCTCTATAAATCAATCCTTTATTGTATAAATCAATAAAAGTATCAATAACCGATTCACTTAAATCATCATCTAAAGTGAATTTTGTACGTTCCCAGTCACAAGAAGCCCCTAATTTTTTAAGTTGCTCAAGAATAACTCCTCCATGTTTATGTGTCCAATCCCAAGCGTGTTTTAAAAATTCATCTCTTGTAATATCTGCTTTAGCAATACCTTCTTCGGCTAATTTATTTACAACCTTTGCCTCAGTTGCAATTGAGGCGTGATCTGTTCCTGGCACCCAACAAGCATTGAACCCTTTTAGGCGTGCACGTCGGATGAGTACATCCTGTATGGTATTGTTTAACATGTGCCCCATGTGCAATACTCCTGTCACATTTGGTGGCGGAATAACAATAGTGTAAGCTTCTCTTTCATCTGGTTCTGAATGAAAATAATTGTGTTTCATCCAGTAGTCATACCACTTGTTTTCTACCTCGTTGGGAATATATTTTATCGGAATCTGCATTTTGGTATTGTTTTTGTTTTCTTTAGCCTGCAAAAGTACAATTATAAGTAGAATATTAAAAAGTTGCATATAATCTTTGGAAATATAAAAAAATACTTAATTTTACATTTTTAAAATAACACTCAAAATTATGAGAAATTTCATATTAATAGCATTCGTAACAGTATTTACCCTTTCATTAAGTGCACAAGGGTTTAGTAAAGCAAACACTAAAGAAAAAAATAATAGCGGTGCGCAACAAGAAGTAGATCCTAATGGACCTATTATTGAATTTGAAAAGCAAACAATTGACTATGGCACAATCGACAAAGGAGCTAATGGCATGCGCGAATTCAAATTTACAAATACAGGTAAATCTCCTTTAAAAATTACACGTGTAAAATCATCTTGTGGATGTACAATTCCTATTTATCCTAAACAAGAAATAATGCCAGGAGAGTCAAATGTGATACAAGTAAAATACAATACGAACAAAGCCGGCAGATTTAGTAAATCAGTTTCAATATATACGAATACGGTACCGGAAAGATCCGTTTTACGTATTAAAGGAAAGGTTGTTGACCCCAACTCACCTGGGCCAATACAAAAAGAAAAAAACATGCTTGAATTGTAAAAAATCAAAACTTTTTATACCAAAAAAACTGTAAGAGTTTTAGTGAAAACTAAAGCTCTTTTTTTTTGAAATTGTAGGATTATTTTGTTTCATATTTAGTAATTTAGTACTCTTAAATTTTTAATCATATGAACTATAAAAGAAAAGTCTTAATTATAGGAGCAGGACGTTCGACTTCCTCGCTAATCAAGTATTTATTGAATAAATCCGAAGTTGAAAAATTACACCTTATTATCGGTGACAAATCAATTGACACCGCAAAAAAATTAATTTTGAAGCATCCAAATGCAACAGCCATTGCATTGGATATTTTTGATATAGAATTACGAAGGAAAACCATTAAAGATGCCGATATTGTAATTTCAATGTTACCTGCTAGCTTTCATATAGAAATAGTGAAAGATTGTATTAAATTTGGAAAAAGCTTAGTTACTGCTTCTTATGTATCAGATGAAATGATGGCTCTTGACAAGGAAGTCAAGGAAAAGGGGTTGGTATTTATGAATGAAATTGGTTTAGATCCTGGGATTGATCATATGAGTGCAATGCAAGTAATTGACCGCATTCGTGATAAGGGTGGTGAACTATTGCTGTTTGAATCATTTACAGGTGGTTTAGTTGCTCCTGAGAGTGATGATAACCTATGGAATTATAAATTTACCTGGAACCCTCGAAATGTGGTTGTCGCCGGACAAGGAAGTGCCGCAAAGTTTATTCAAGAAGGTAAGTTTAAATATATACCGTATCATAAACTTTTTAGACGATCAGAGATTCTGCATATTGATGGTTATGGTAAATTTGAAGCTATCCCAAATAGAGATTCTTTAAAATATCGAGATGCCTATAAACTTCATGATGTTTTAACTTTATATCGAGGCACTATTCGAAGGGTTGGATTTTCTCGTGCGTGGAACATATTTGTGCAACTTGGTATGACCGATGACACGTATGTACTAGAAGATTCTGAAAATATGAGTTATCGTGATTTTACAAATTCATTTTTAAATTACAGACCCTATGATTCGGTAGAACTAAAATTACGTTCCTATCTCGACATCGATCAAGACGATATATTATGGGAAAAATTAGAGGAACTAGACATCTTCAATCCTGATAAAAAAATGGGAATTAAAAATGGAACTCCAGCTCAATTACTTCAAAAAATATTGATGGATAAATGGACGCTTAAAGAAAAGGATAAAGATATGATTGTGATGCTCCATAAATTTGGGTACAAACTCAACGGAGAGAAAAAACAAATAGAGAGTAGTACAGTAGTTATTGGCGACGACCAGATATGTACCGCGATGGCAAAAACTGTGGGTTTACCTGTAGCAATTGCAACTCTTAAAATCTTAAATGGTGAAATCACAAGCCCCGGAATACAAATACCAATATCAAAAGAGGTTTATGAGCCTATTCTTAAAGAACTTGCCGAAATAGGAATTCGTTTTACGGAAAAAGAAGTTCCGTATTTGGGCTACAATTCTGAACAGATTAATGGGTAGGGTTTGATTTGTTAATGCGCGAAACGCAATACGCAAAACGCGTAAAGCGTAAAGCATAAAGTATCGCTACTAAAACTCCATTTTTTCAATCTTTAAATCAAAAAGAACATCGTTAAGCAAATTTTCTAATACTTCAGTATTTGAATTTGTATAAAACTTATAAGTTCCTTGATTGCTCGTAGGATTTAAAAGAGTTTCTTTTTGTAAAACATTTCTTATTTGTTTTGAAACCGCATAACCGGAATCTATAATATGCACCTCTTTACCAATAATTTCTCTTATTTTGGGAATTAAATACGGATAATGTGTACATCCTAAAATCAAATGATCAATATTCTCATGCAACATCGGTTTTAAATAGCCAACCAATAACGCGTCCATTTTTGGCGAGTTGATATTCCCTGATTCAATAAGCTCTACTAATCCTTTACCTACTTGCTCAACTACTTTTACATTTTTTGCAAATTCTCCAGAAGTTCTTGCAAAAAGGGCACTGCTCAAAGTGCCTTTTGTTGCAAGAATCCCAACACTATTTGTTTTAGTTTTTAATGCTGCAGGTTTTATAGCAGGCTCAATTCCAATAAAGGGGACTTTATACTTTGAACGCAGATAATCAATAGCATTTGTAGTCGCGGTATTACAAGCTACTACAATCATTTTACAGCCACTGTTTAACAAATATTCTGTGTTTTTCTTACTTAAAGCAATTATTTCTTCATGTGTTTTTTTACCATAAGGTGCATTGATACTGTCTGCCAAATAAACAGTATTTTCATTGGGTAGTATTTTAATCATCTCTTTCCAGATGGAAGTACCTCCAACTCCGGAATCAAAAAAACCTATGGAATCAATTGCTTTATACATTTTGTACAAATGTAAAAAACCGCACAATAATTGAGCGGTTTTTTATTAAATAATATTGTGTATGATATTATATACCCAGTTTTGTCTTAACATCTACCAATAAATCTTTGCCATTTGCAATGACCAAAGTAGATACATTAAGCACATAATCAAAACCTTGTGCTTTAGCTACATCATCAATTGCTTTTTGTGCTTTTTCTAGAATAGGTTTTAATCCTTCTTGTTCTTGTTTTTGCAAGTCTCGCAAAGCTTCATTTTTAAACTGCTCAATTTTTTGAGCTTCTAATTGCACTTCTTTAGTTCTTTCTGCATTAGTTGCTTCAGTTTGCGATTCAAATTCTTTGTTATAACGTTCAAATTTAGCTTTTAATTCAGCTTCTTTAGCTTTCATTTCATCGTCATAGGTTTTTCCTAATTTTTCTAATTTTGCTTGTAAAGCCTTTGTTTCAGGCATAGCAGCAACCAATTCCTCGGTGTTAATATGAGCAATTTTGGTCTGTGCATTTACAGTGGTAAATCCTAAAGTAAATACAGTTATTAATACTAGTGTTTTAATTACATTCATGTTGATTTCTATTTTTAATTATTGTTATTTTCAGGTTCTTGTTCTTGATTCTTTTGTTCTCTTGCTTTAAGTAATGCTGCTCTTTTTTCTTCTTGTTTTTTCTTTGCTTCCTCTCTTGCTTTTATTTTCTTTTGGCGCGCTTCTTCTATGGCTTTAATTTTTTCTTCTCTTATTTTTAAACGCTCTGCCTTTTGAGTTTCTATTCTTTTTTGCAGTTCACTCTTTTCAGTTTCTCTTGCTTTATTTTCTTCTTCTGAGGCTTTTTCAATATTTTCTTCACCAATTACAGGTTCATCGATCTTTGTTTCAATTTCCTCTTTCTTTTCTTCGACTTTTGATTCAATCTTTTCTTCGACTTTTGATTCAATCTTTTCTTCGACTCTTGATTCAATCTTTTCTTCGACTCTTGATTCAATCTTTTCTTCGACTCTTGATTCAATCTCCTCTTTCTTCTCTTGTGTTTTTTCCTCTAAACTTTCTTCCGGTTTATCTTCAGCTTCATTTTCATTTTCTTCTTGTACTTTTTCTTTACCTTTTATTTTTTCCTCAATCGCTTTACGATTAGCTTGACGTTCCTCGATTTTCCTTTGTCGTGCTTCCTCTATAGCTTTCTTTTGTGCTTCTCTTTTTTTAAGACGTTCTGCTTTTTGTTCTGCTATTCGTTCTTGTAATTCTGCTCTTTTGGCTGCTCTTTCTTCAATTTTTTTGGCTATTTCAGGATTTTTCTCCTTGGTTGCTTCTTGCTTTTCTTTTATTGCTTCCTGCTTTTTTTCTCTTTTTGATTTTAATTCCTTTTTGGTTTCGGTTCTTACAATACTCTTGACAACTAATTCACTTATATCAAATCGATTGTTACTGTACAACATTATCAAATCACTAGATTTGTCTAATACAAAATCATACTTTTTTTTCTTAGCAATTTCTTGAATGGAATTATAAACTTTATCTTGTACAGGTTTTACCAATTGTTTTCTCAATCTGTATAAATCACCTTTCGTGCCAAAATACATCTCTTGTGTTTTATTTAACTCTTCTTGTCTAACGGCAATATCTTCTTCACGTTCAATAATCAAATCATTTGTTAAAAGTGCTCTTTCATTATCTAGCTTAGTTTCTAAAAGTCCTATTTCCTTTTGTTGTTGTGCAATTTTTCCTTGCCATCTTTGCACTTTAATCGTTAGTTGCTCATTGGCTTTTTGATAATCGGGAATGTTCTCTAGAATATATTCCATATCTATATACGCAAACTTTTGTGATTTTTGCGCAACAGACACACTGACTGTTAATAGGCTTATAAATAATATTAAAACTTTTTTTGTCATAACTACTGTACTTTTTTTAATTAGAAAAAATTGTGCCAAAGTTTAATTGCTACAAATATACTATATTCTTAGAATTGTTGCCCTATGATAAAATGCGTTTGCCAACCTGATTTTGTACCTGTTGCATCCACCGGATCAAAACCATGTGCAAAATCAATACCTAATAGACCAAAAGCAGGCATAAAAATACGTAATCCTGCTCCAGCCGAACGCTTTAAATAAAATGGATTGTAGTTCTCAAATTTATCATAAGCATTTCCTGCTTCCAAAAAACCCATCACATAAATTGAGGCGCTAGGCTTCAGTGTAATAGGATACCGTGTTTCTAACGAAAATTTATTATAAATAGTACCCGGATTACTTTGATCTGCCAAAGCTCCATTTGCATAACCGCGAAGTCCTATTGTTTCACTACCATCATATCGATATTGTGCCATGCCATCGCCACCAACGATAAAACGTTCAAATGGAGAATAACCCAAATCGTTATTATAAAAACCCAAAATTCCAAATTCCGCATTGGTTCTTACAACTAATTTTTTCCATACAGGAGTGTACCAGTTGGCTTTAAATGAAGTTTTGTAATACTCCAACCATTTGTATTTTTCCTGGTCGGTTAAGGTTGTGTAATCTTTTTCATTTAATAAAGAAAAAGGTGGTGTTGCTTTAAAACCTAGGCTAAATTCGGATCCTTGTGTTGGAAAAATTGGGTTGGGTCCTGCAGAATTTCTTGATAAGACGATATTATAGGCAACATTATTAGCGACACCATCATCAAATGTAAGGCTTTGAAGTACCCCATAATTATTCATTTCATAACGCTGAAAGCTAATAGATTGGGATAATTGGAAAAAGTCATCCGGCCATTTTAAACGTTGTCCTAAACCGAAAGTAGCTCCCCAAATATTTAATCCTTGATCATCATTTACATCATAGGTTTGATAATCATAGCCCTTTACTCGCGAGTTATAAAGTGATATGGATAATGATTTTGGTTTTTTACCACCTAACCAAGGTTCCATAAAAGAAAAACTATAGGTGCTGTAAAACTTACTTTTTTGCAATCGCAAAGATAGCGTTTGGCCATCGCCCCTAGGTAAAGGTTTGTACGCCTCTTTTTTTAATATATTTTTTATAGCAAAATTACTAAATGACAATCCTAAGGTGCCAATAAAC
>JAUVOS010000171.1 GCA_030599055.1 Lutibacter sp. | reverse complement strand
TGTACAGAAAAAGTAAGGTCTCCTTTACAAGATCTCGAATATGGTTTGCATCATTGGGTAGCCTTTTTTATAATGCCAGTTTTTGCGCTGGCAAATGCTGGCGTTATGATAAATACAGATATGAATTTAGACTATTCATTAATCACAAATATCGTTATTGGATTATTTGCTGGTAAGCTAGTCGGCATATCAGTATTTTCTTTTATAGGTGTAAAATTAAAAATAACCGAATTACCAAATGGAATAAAATTTAAACAAATAATTGGTGTAGCAATCTTAGCAGGAGTAGGTTTCACCATGTCAATTTTTATTGCCAATTTGGCTTTTGCAGAAACACCATCTTATATTGATTCTGCAAAAATAGGGATACTTATAGGCTCGTTAATTTCAGGAATTATAGGCTATATAGTATTAAGATTAACGAGTACAAATAATAAATCAAATAGTAACTTAAAACAATAATAAAATGGAAATCAAAGGAATCATCATCTCGTCTATGCTGTTAGCAACACTTTTATTCTTTACATCTTGTGAAACCAAAACGAAAGAAAAAGTAGAAGAAAAAATAGTAGAATTACCGAAACATTTAATCAATAGTATTGATGTTCATCAATTAGAAATTATTGAAATTGATGGTTGTGAGTACATTTTTTACAAAAAAAGTCCAAATATAAATATGGGCTTTGGTTTTATGGCGCATAAAGGAAATTGTAAAAATCCTATTCATCATTACAGTAGAAACAGAGTGAAAAATTAATAATGTAGTAACTCGTCATCTAAAAACGATTGTTTCATTTCATTCATAGTGACATTTAAAAAATCAATACCGATTTCATCAATTCAACTCACAATAAAACAAGACAATGTTATCAAAAATCATAAAGTTTAGTATAAAAAATAGATTTATAGTATTTCTATTTACTACGTTTATAGTAGGTTTTGGAATTTATTCGCTAACACAAATACCTATTGGAGCTGTTCCTGATGTTACCAATAATCAAGTACAAGTAATTACTACTTCGCAAAATTTATCGACACAAGATATTGAGCAATTTATCACTTATCCAGTAGAGTTAGAAATGTCTAATTTACCAGGAGTAGTAGAGATTAGATCCGTTTCTAAATTTGGATTATCGGTAGTTACTATTGTCTTTGAAGAAAATATGGGGACTTATTTACCAAGACAGCTGATTGCCGAAAAATTGATAACTGTTCGCGAAAGTATTCCCGAAGGATTTGGTTCGCCAGAAATGGGACCAATCACTACAGGACTCGGAGAAATATACCAATATATTTTAGATGTAAAAGAAGGCTATGAAGATAAATATGATGCAACTAAACTGAGAACGATACAAGACTGGATTGTAAAACGTCAATTATCAGGAATACAAGGTGTAGTTGAAGTAAATACTTGGGGCGGATTTTTAAAACAATACGAAGTTGCAATTAATACGCAAAAATTAAATGCTATGAATATCACTACAGCTGATGTTTTTACTGCTCTAGAGAAAAACAACAGTATTGCAGGTGGTGGTTATATAGAAAAAACAAATCAATCATATTTTATTCGTGGCGAAGGCTTAATGACTTCCTTAGATGATATTGAAAACACAGTAGTAATTAACAGAAATGGGTTGCCTATCTTAATTAAAGATATTGCAAAAGTAGGTTTTGGTTCGGCTACACGATTTGGAGCAATTACAGCCAATGGCGAAGGTGAAAAAGTACTTGGACAAGTGATGATGCTAAAGGGCGGAAACTCTAAAAAAGTAATCGAATCGGTACACGAACGCATCAAATCTATTGAAAAATCATTGCCAGAAGGTGTGTATATCAACGGTTTTTTAGAACGAAGTGAACTTATTTCTAAAACCACTTTTACCGTTTATGAAAATTTAATTTTAGGAAGTTTAATCGTAATTTTTGTAGTGATCTTGTTACTTGGTAATTGGCGTTCGGGTATAGTAGTAGCGTCGGTGATTCCTTTATCTTTGATGTTTACCCTAGGGATGATGTATGTTTTTGGTGTAGATGCTAATTTAATGAGTTTGGGAGCAATCGATTTTGGGATTATAATTGATGGTGCGGTTATTATTGTAGAGTTTGTTTCTTTTAAGATAACGTCTAAAAAGAAAGACTTTCTCACATTAAATGATTCAGAAGCACAAGATGTACGAGATGATGTTACTTATGGCGCATCATCTAAAATGATGTCCTCAGCTATTTTTGGACAATTAATTATTTTAATAGTATTTATCCCGATTTTAACTCTTGGCGGAATTGAAGGTAAAATGTTTAAACCTATGGCAATGACCTTTAGTTTTGCATTAATTGGAGCAATGATTTTAGGATTGACCTATGTTCCAGCGGTTGCATCATTAGTTATAAAACCAAGCAATGTTTCCGACAAAAACATTACGGTCAGGTTAATGCGTTTTTTAACTAATTTGTATGAACCAAGTATTCGTTGGGCTTTAAAATTTAAAAAGCTAGTGATTAGCCTATCTGTTTTAGTTTTAGCCATATCATTCTACATTTTTTCCACATTGGGAGCCGAATTTGTACCCACTTTAGACGAGGGTGATTTTGTAATTCAACCTGTTTTAAAAACAGGGACTTCTTTAAAAAATACGGTAGAAATTACTACTAAAATTGAACAAATAATTAAAAAATTTCCAGAAGTCAAACAAGTAGTAAGTAGAATTGGAGCAGCAGAAGTGCCAACTGACCCAATGTCTATGGAAGAAAGCGATGTTATTATTACATTAAAGCCTAAAGGAGAATGGATAACAGCAAAAACAAAAGACGAGTTAGCCGATAAATTTAAAGAAGCACTCGAAATAATTCCTAATATGGAAGTAGAATTTACGCAACCAATAGAGATGCGTTTTAACGAGTTAATCTCAGGAGTACGTTCAGATATCGCGATTAAAATTTATGGTGAAGATTTAGTTGTATTAGACCAAAAAGCAAACGAAATAAAACGAGTTATTGAAAATGTAGCAGGTGCGGCTGATATTACTGTAGAAAAAACAGCGGGTTTGCCACAAATGAATGTAAAATTTAATCGTAGTAAAATTGCACGTTATGGTTTGAATATTGCTCAGATAAATGATATGATTACTATGGGATTTTCGGGTTATACCGCAGGCAGTATTTTTGATGGAGAAAAGAAATTTGATTTAGTTTTACGATTAGACAAAAATAACCGTCAAGATATAAGCGATTTACAAAACTTATTTATAGACCTACCTAATGGAGGAAAAATACCCTTGAGTGAAGTAGCGAGTATTTCTTATAGAAAAGGAGCTGCAAAAATATCTCGTGATGACACGAAGCGTAGAGTTGTAGTTGGTGTTAATGTTCGTGATAGAGATTTACAATCCGTAGTAGATGATATTAAAAACAGTATTGATAAAAAAGTTAAAATTCCTGTAGGATATTCAATTACTTATGGAGGACAATTTGAAAATTTGCAATCTGCAAAAACAAGATTAGCCATAGCAGTACCAATTGCATTGATTTTGATTTTTGTTTTGTTATTTTTCGCATTTAATTCTGCTAAAGAAGCCTTGATAATTTATTCGGCCATTCCTTTTGCTGCCGTAGGAGGAATCGTTTTTCTATGGATGCGTGATTTGCCTTTTAGTATTTCGGCAGGTGTTGGGTTTATTGCTCTGTTTGGTATTGCCGTTTTAAACGGAATTGTATTGATTGAAGAATTTAAAGAATTAAAACATAGAGGTATGAAAACAGATGATGAATTAATTATTTTGGGTGCAAAAAACAGATTGCGAGCTGTATTATTAACGGCCTTAGCAGCAGCTTTAGGATTTTTACCTATGGCAATTTCAAATGGTGCAGGAGCAGAAGTGCAACGCCCTTTAGCTACTGTAGTTATCGGAGGCTTGATAACTTCTACTTTATTGACACTTTTAGTTTTGCCCATTTTATATTCTATTTTTGATAGTAAAAGGGAGCGGAAACGTTTTCATCTTAAAGACAAAAAAGGAAAAGTGATAGGCATTATTTTAATTCTTTTCTCTTTAGGATTACAAGCGCAAAACCAACCACTTTCTTTAGATGATTTAAAACAATTGGCTTATAAAAATAATAAGCTGTTAAAAACAAAACAATTGTTTATTGAGCAAAATAAAATTTTAGCAGAAGCACCAAACAATTTTGATAAAACACAATTATTTTACCAATATGAAAAGGATAGAGTAACTGAAACTACGGGTTCTTTAAACACATTTGGAATTGCTCAAAGTTTTAAATTACCGTCTGTTTATAAAGCGACTAAAAACTATAAAGAATCGGAAATTGAAATTGCAAATGCGCTATTTTTAGTAGAAAAACAAAAGATTGATCGTTGGTTAGAAAGCACTTATCAAGAGTATATATTTTCCAAAAAGGAAGAAATTATTTATAAATATTTAGACAGTTTATATAGTGATTTCAGAAATAATGCCAATAGAAAATTTGAACTTGGAGAAACCAATTATTTAGAGAAAATTACAGCTCAATCTAAGTACAGGCAAATACAATTACAATACATTCAGTCTCAAAAAGATGTTGAATTGACAAAGCTTAAAATAAAGCATATTGTTCAAGCAGAATCCGATTTTGAAATAGTAATAACTAATTTAGATGAGCTACCATTACTGGGTTTATCTATAAAAGACGACAAAGTGTTAGCTTTTTTTAAAACACAAGAGAATAGGCTGTCCTATAAAACTAAACTTGCTAAAAAAGACCTATTACCTGACTTTAATCTAGAGCTCACTTATGGTGATAATACTTTTTATTCGGGTAATATTCATACATTTCAAATAGGAATGAATATACCTATCTTTAGAAGTAATCTAAAAGCAAAAATAAATGCAAACAAGATAGAGAATGATATTGCAATGCAAGAAACTCAAAATTATAAGCAACAAGTTACTTTCAAATACAAACACTTACTTATAGCATTGGAAAAGGTTAAGTTACAAATAGATTATTATCAGAATGAAGGTGAAAATTTATCAAATACAATACTTAAAACAGCAAATCGAACTTTTAGAGAAGGTGAAATTGATTTTTTTCAATATATACAAAGTGTAGAAAATAGTTTTGAAATTAAATTAAGCTATTTAGAAAACCTATCTAAGTACAATCAAATAGTAATTCAAATAAACAACAGAAGTCTTTAAACTAATAATAAAAGATTCCATTAAAACTTTATAAAATGAAAACAATAAAATATATACTTCTAATAATTATCAGTCTATTTTTATTAAATAGTTGTGGAAAAAAAGGAAATAAAGAACAAGAAACAACCATTGTCGCAGAAGAAACACAAAAGGATGAAATAAAACTAACCAAAGCACAATTTGAAAGTGAAAAAATGCAATTAGGTTCTTTAATAAAACAAAACTTTCCCCAAGTTATTAATACTACAGGAATAATTGACATTCCACCACACAGCAAAGAAACCATTACATCATTTTATGGTGGTTCTGTAAAAAAATCTAACTTATTAATCGGAGATAAAATACGAAAAGGACAGGCTGTGGTTGTTATTGA
>JAUVOS010000176.1 GCA_030599055.1 Lutibacter sp. | reverse complement strand
TCTCCAACGGTCATCTTTGTTAAAAATTCCTCATACAAAATACGTTGATGTGCTCTATTTTGGTGAATAAAAACCATTCCTGATTTGATTGTACTGACAATATATTTTCTGTGTAATTGTTGTGTTTTAATATTCGACAACAAAGCATCATCAGAGGAGAACAGATTATTCGTTTCCATATTTTCATCATCTTCAGTATGTGGAATATCAACCTTTTTAATGTCTGAATATAAACTCTCCCAAGATTTCGTTTTTTTATTT
This sequence comes from Lutibacter sp., assembly GCA_030599055.1. Taxonomy (GTDB): domain Bacteria; phylum Bacteroidota; class Bacteroidia; order Flavobacteriales; family Flavobacteriaceae; genus DQTL01. The sequence goes on along the minus strand of JAUVOS010000176.1, from coordinate 4,962 downwards.
TGAAAAGGATTAAAATCTCTATCTACTTTTATCGCAGGCTCAGATGAGGGTTTTTTATCTTTGTATTTGTAAGGAGTATCCAAATTCGCATCTCTGTTAAAATCTAATACCGGTGCAACACTATATTGACCCAAGCTATGTTTTACTGTAGCACGTATAATGGCATATAAATCTTTTTCATTATCAAATTTTACTTCCGTTTTTGTGGGATGAATATTGATATCGACCGTATTTGTAGGAACCTCTAAAAACAAAAAATAAGTAGGATGCTGTGCATTAGAAATCAAACCTTCAAAAGCCTTTTTTACAGCATGATTAAGGTAAGGTGCTTTAATAAATCTGCCGTTGACAAAGAAAAACTGTTCGCCACGTTTTTTCTTAGCAAATTCGGGCTTTGCAACAAAGCCTTCGATGTTAACAATGGGCGTTTTTTCGTGTATTGGCACTAATTTTTCATTTGTTTTTTTTCCAAAAATAGTTACAATTCGCTTTTTAAGATTGCTCTCCGGCAAATGATACACTTCATTATCATTATGATACATAAAAAAAGTAATGCTCGGATGCGCCAATGCTACCCGTTGCATTTCATTGATAATATGTCGTGTTTCTACTGCATCTGATTTGAGAAATCTCCTACGTGCCGGGATATTATAAAACAAATTTTTAACAGAAATACTCGTACCCGTAGGCATTGCAACAGGCTCTTGTCTTATTATTCTACTCCCTTCAATAAGAATAATAGTTCCCACTTCATCTTCTTCCTTTTTTGTTTTTAATTCTACGTGTGCTATGGCGGCAATAGATGCTAAAGCTTCTCCCCTAAAACCTTTTGTTTGTATTTGAAATAAATCCTCAGCTTTACTTATTTTTGAAGTAGAATGGCGTTCAAAACTCAAACGAGCATCTGTTGCACTCATTCCGGTTCCATTATCAATTACCTGAATAGCTGTTTTTCCGGCATCTTTAATTAGTAATTTAATGATAGTAGCCTTTGCATCAATAGCATTTTCTAACAATTCTTTTACTACCGAAGCAGGTCGCTGTACGACTTCGCCTGCTGCAATTTGATTGGCAACATGATCAGGTAATAAATGTATAATATCAGACATTCGAATTTATTGGCTTCAAAAATAGTTAAATCTAAGCACATTTTGTGTTATTCGTTTCTAACTTATAAACAAGGTGATGACTATTCGCCCGTAAGAGTTTTTAAAAATGTATTTCACGCAAAGGCGCAAAGACGCTAAGCAGGGTTTCTTACTCCTGTTTTTCACAAACTTAAAGGCAGGCGAGAACGCAAAGTTTTATTGGTACCTTGCATTCATCTTTCCGTCTTTTGATGCAATTTTCTTATAATAGAAGGGAAGAGATTGCGTATTTCTTTTGGTTTTTGCGTGAAATAAACATGGCTGAGCAGTTACACAAGGTGTATAAAATAAGAGTGTTCAGAGTCTAGAATCCAAATGTTAAATTTTAAATGTTAAATGTTAAATGTGGAATGTGGAATGTGGAATGTGGAATTTTAAATTTTAAATTTTAAATAATGGAATAACAAAACACAAAGAATAAAAAACTATCGTTTAAAAATGGATAAATCAAAATCAATAATATACAAGAATATAAGCAGTAGAATAGCAATAATAATTAAAAGTCGCGTTCTTACTTTTTTCTCACTAGGGCTTTTTAATTCGTTAAAAGCGGCGTTAAATCTTGCTTTTAAACCACTTGGAGGTTGGGCAGTATTCCGATGCTCATCAAATTTGTGTTTGATATCAAAAGGACTTCCTTCACTTTCATTTTCATAAAAGCGAGATTGGTAATTGAATCGTTTGTTTTGTTGTTTCCTGAAAATTCCCATATTCTTTTTATTAGTAGTGCAATTTATTATTTTTTAGTTTTTTCGACTATATACAAAGGTATTATATATTTACTATTAACATACAGTCCTCTTTTTTTTGCTGGGATGAGTGTTGGAAAATTTACAATACTTTCATTAATAAGTGCTTCAAGTTCGGGCAACAATTCTTTAATTTGTGTTGAAGCTTCTAAGTTTTGAAGGGATGCTTTGCCATTTTCATCAACATTAATATGGATAATTAATGCATCCGTAATTACTAATGGAGATGAAAATTTATGCTGTTCTAAGTCCCTTTGTATGTACTTAGCAAGCGTATTTTCAAAACATTTCTGTTTGTAAGCTATAGTCGCCAAGCTATCACAAGAGGGAAACATCGGATACTCATCTACACTTGTAAAATCAATTCGATCCGGATTTTTATTAAAAATTCTATCAAAGTAATTACACGAAGTAAATGAAAACACAATAAAAATAAAGAAAATCGATATTTTATACATATTGACAGTAGATGAATTCGCTTCAAAAATACAAATTTAATTACACTTTAAAAATCTATTGTAAAATCCTTTTTACCTCAAAGTTTAAAGGAAATACTACTTCTCAAAAAATACCAAATTCAGCTTATAGAAATGATAAAAAAAAACCGTAAGTTTGCAGACTTGAAAATTTGATATTTGAATAAACCAAATAATTATGCAAAATAAGGGACTTATTAACACGTTTGCCATTCTTTTTGGATTGGTAAGTCTGTATTCCATTTCATTTACTTTTTCTACTAATAAAGTAGAAAAAAAAGCTTTTGAATATGCCAATTCTATCGTGACAGATGGTGATGGTAGAGATATTGCCAGGATAGAAAGACAATATTTAGATTCTGTCGCAAACGACACAAATCTTTACTTCAATTTATTTACCTATAATGATATTAAGGAAAAGGCGATCAATTTAGGCTTAGATTTAAAAGGTGGGATTAATGCTACACTACAAGTATCTGTAAAAGATATTTTAATAGGATTGTCAAATGATTCTAAGAATCCAATATTCAATCAGGCATTAGATGCTGCATCTGAAGCGCAAAAAACAGAAACGAAACCATATATTTCTATTTTCTTTGACAAATTTGCAGAAATTTCAGATGGAAATGCAAAACTAGGAGATCCTGATATCTTTGGGAATAAATCCTTACAAGATAAAATTAACTTCAATATGTCAGATGAGGAAGTTATGCCACTCATTGAAGAAGAAGTCAGCAACTCTATAAGTACAGCTTTTCGTGTATTGCGTACACGTATCGATAAGTTTGGAGTTACTCAGCCCAACATTCAACGTATTGGAAAATCGGGTCGTATCTTAATTGAGTTACCCGGAGCAAAAGACATACACCGTGTAAAAAATCTTTTACAAAGTACTGCAGAATTGCAATTTTGGGAAGTTTATTCCAATCAAGATGTTTCCCAGTTTTTAATGGCTGCTAATGCCAAAGTAGAAGAATTGCTAAAAGATGAAACTACTGAAGTAACAGACACAACTGACGTAGAAGAAAAATCTATATCCGAATTACTAGGTGGCGATGAAGACCCAACTACTACTGAAGAGAAAAATAATCTCTTTAGTGTGCTTTCTCCAAATATCACACAACAATATACAACATCGGTTATTGGGTATGCTTCTTTAAAAGACACCGCAAAAGTCAACAAATATCTTAGAATGCCAGAGGTGTATGCTTTGTTACCTGCAGATAAAAAATACGCCAAGTTTTTGTGGGATGCCAAGCCAAATAAAGACTCTGAAATCATTCAATTATATGCGCTGAAATCAAATAGAAATGACCAGGCACCTATTGAAGGGGATGTAATAGATGATGCTGTTCAAACATTTGATCAATTGGGAATTAACCCAGAAGTTTCTATGACCATGAATTCTTATGGCAGCAAGTTATGGGGAAAAATGACAACAGCCAATGTCGGTCAATTTGTCGCTGTAGTATTAGATAATTATGTCTATACAGCACCTAGAGTAAATGATGCGATAACAACGGGTAGAACTTCAATTTCTGGTCAGTTTGACATCAACGAGGCAAAAGATTTAGCCAACGTACTTAAAGCTGGTAAATTACCTGCTAAAGCGCACATCGTTCAAAGTGAAATCGTAGGACCTTCTCTTGGTAAAGAAGCCATTCAAAAAAGTATTTATTCTTTTATTCTAGCTTTAATACTTGTCTTTATTTGGATGATTTTTTATTATGGAAAAGCAGGTATTTTTGCTGATATTGCCTTGACAGTTAACATTTTATTTATATTTGGAATCCTGACGGCTTTTGGTTTTGTTTTAACATTACCCGGTTTTGCTGGGATTATCTTAACAATAGGTATGTCGGTCGATGCCAACGTAATCATATTCGAACGTATTAAGGAAGAATTAGCAAAAGGCAAAAAGCTAAAACAAGCCATTAGGGATGGTTTTAGTTTTAAAGGTGCCTTATCAGCTATTATTGATGCAAATATTACCACGATACTTACAGGTATAATTTTATATATGTTCGGTACCGGACCTGTACAAGGTTTTGCCTTGACACTTATTATCGGTATTCTTACTTCTTTATTCACAGCTATATTTATTACGCGTATGCTAATTGATTGGTATGCAAATAGAGATGGTAAATTTACATTTAGCACTAAAATCACAAAAGGTTGGTTCCAAAGTTTAAATATTAAATTTCTTAAGAAACGCAAATTGGCTTACATCATATCAGGTGTCGTTATTATATTAGGAATCGGTTCTTTATTGACCAATAGTCTCAACTATGGCGTTGATTTTAAAGGAGGACGTTCTTATGTTGTAAAATTTGAGGAAGCACCTAACGCAAGTGAAGTAGCTACTTCTTTAAAAGAAGTGTTTGAAAGTCTTCCTGAAGTAAAAACTTATGGTTCGAATAAACAGTTAAAAATTACTACAAAATTCCGAATTGAAGAAGAAGGTCAAACAATAGATGACGAAGTTCAACAGTTGCTTTTTAATGGTTTGCAAAGTTATTTACCGGATGGAAGTACATTAGATGATTTTAAAGGAGGCTTTGACAATCAAAAGTTTGGTATTATGAGTTC
>JAUVOS010000161.1 GCA_030599055.1 Lutibacter sp. | reverse complement strand
TTGTTGCACTTCCCAAGATGAACTCAGATTTTCAAAGCATAAACAGTGATGCATTTCAACTTGGATTTTTAACAACGTATTCTACCCGTAAAAATGATGATTTCCTATGGAAAATAGGCATGTACTATAATTCAGAAACCTATGGTCCTTTTGTTGTTCCTATTTTTGGACTCGATTGGGATTTAAATAATAAACTAAACATCAAAGGTGATCTGCCCATTCATGCTAAAGTTAATTATCAGTTAAATGAAGCTTTTTCTTCGGGATTGGGTTATGTGGCTTTGGTATCAAGTTATAGTTTTTCATATCTAGATGATGACTATTATACATCACGTTTCGCTATTGAACCTTATCTTTACGCAGATATGAAGTTGTTTAATAATGCCTATTTCAATGTAAAAGCAGGATATGCAGTTAGTAGAAAGTATCCTGTTTATGCCAAAGATGATAAGATAGACTGGCAGCTCTCATTTATAAAGTTTGGAGATAATCGAGTTCAACGAAATCCGATTATTGAAAATGGAGCATTTATCGAATTTGGTCTTGCTTATAAAATTGATATTAAAGAGGATTAAAACAGTCATTCAATCTCTAAACTGATGTATTTTTAAATTGAATCATTCTATCATTACTTCATTTTCAAATTTTCAAATCGAATAATCCTCAAATTAACCAAAATTGTAACAATTCCGTACCTTGCTCGTCATAATGGTAAGTCAGATAGTAAGAATTCTAAATAACTAACTAAGAAGCATGAACCAGCAGGCATTTTTAGATACCGTAATGCCCTTTAAAGATAAAGTATTCCGTTTGGCAAAACGATTGCTTATATCACAAGACGAAGCTGAAGATGCCACACAAGAATTATATTTAAAATTGTGGAAAAACAAAAATAAATTAACCGGTTATAAAAGTGTTGAAGCGTATGCCATGACCATGACAAAGAATTATTGCCTGGATAGATTAAAATCAAAACAAGCCAGTAATTTAAGCTTAGTACACAGTAATTATAAAGACAATCATAGTAACTTACAAAAAGATATAGAAATACGAGATAGTGTTCAAAAAGTACACCAATTGATAACACAATTACCCGAACAACAACGAATGATTATTCAGTTAAGAGATATTGAAGAATATGAATTTGATGAAATTGAAAAAATGCTACAAATGAAAGCAACAAATGTAAGAGTAGCCTTGTCTAGAGCGAGAAAAACCATAAGAGAAAAATTAAAAGAACAACATGCATACCAAATCGGATAACATAGAAAAATTACTGAACAAATACTTAGAAGCAAAAACAGATTTGCAAGAGGAAGCCCTATTGAAAAACTATTTTAGTAGTGATAAAGTGGCACCACATTTGCAAGAATACAAATATATGTTTCAGTATTTTAAAGATAATAAAAAAGAAAGCTTTACACAAGAAATTCGTTTAGAAACTAAAAAACAGAAACGTAAATGGATTGGTATAGCAGCAAGTATAGCAGTTTTGTTAAGCGTATTTATTTTTAATAATTATCAAGAAAAACAAGCAGCTCAACAAGCTTACATAAATACTCAAAATGCACTGCAATTAATTGCTACACATATGAATAAAGGTTCTGTTGCTATTGCACAACTAGAAACCTTTGAAAAAACAAGAAACAAGGTTTTTAAATAGAAATGCAATGTATTACGTGACATTAAAACCATTAATTAAATTTAAAACAAACAAAATGAAAAAATTAATTTTATCAATAATAGTACTAGCATTAAGCTTTAACAGCTTTGCACAGAACAATTCAATCTTTGACAAATTCGAAGATTACGACGATGTGACAACTGTTGTTGTTACTCAAAAAGCATTTCAAATGTTAGAAAAAATCACCAGTGATTCTAAAGAGGGACAGGAGTTTACCAACTTAGTTAGAGGCCTAAAAGATTTAAAGGTTTTTACTACAGAAAATGCAAAAATAGCTGGTGAAATGCAAGCCACTTTTAATAAACATATCAAAAATGCAAAATTATCTGAACTGATGAGAGTTAAAGATAAAGATGCTAATGTGAAAATATATATTCGTGAAGGAAAAGATGAAGATCATGTGAGTGAATTTTTAATGTTAGTGGACGAAATGAATATAAAGAAACATCACAACGGAGAAAGAGGAAATCCCGAAGTCGTAATAATTTCATTATCAGGTGATATTGATCTTAACAACATTTCAAAACTCACTAAAGAAATGAATATTTCGGGTGGGAAACACTTAAAAAAAGTGGAAAATAAATAGGAATATAAGGGAATAGAATAGAGAATAGAAAAGAGAATAGAGAATAGAGAATAGAGAATAGAGAATAGAAAAGAGAAAATAGAATAGAGAAAAGATGCTGTTGAGTTCAATATTTGAGTCACAAATTCAATTATGGAATTCAGCTTTAAAAAAATATCAAAGCCTCTCTTTTCTATTTTCTTTTTAAAAATATTAAAACAAATTAGTATGCGATTTTTACCTATAATAGGAATTCTCCTTGCCTTAAACCTACTTTTTAGTTGTAGTAATGAGAAAAGTTTGCAACAATTTATCATCACGCAACAAGAAAAACAAGATATTATCTCTTTTGATTTACCAACGAGCCTAATAGCGACAACTGAAAACTTTGGAAGTGAGGAAGATCTTAAAACCTTAAAGAGCTTAAAAAAGGTAAATATTCTTGCATATCAGATAAAGGACACCCTTAACAACCGTTATGCTGAAGAGAAAAAACATATAAACACCATTCTAAAACAAAATAAATACAGTGAATTAATGCGTTATGGTAAAGGTTCACAAGGAGCCAAATTTTATCTTGTAGGAGATGAAGAATCAGTCGATGAACTCATCATTTTTGCTAATGACAAAGAATTAGGCTGGCTTTTAGTAAGAATTTTAGGAAAAAAAATGCAACCGGAGAAAATCATGCAACTCATTCAAAATACAGACTTTAGTAATTCTAATTATGATTTATCTCAGCTTAAAGATATTTTAGCTAAATCTCATATTGAAGTGGGTGGTTAATAGTGTTAACTGTCTTTGTGACTCTTAGTGTTTTCTTTGAGCTTCTCTGTGTAATAGCTGTTACGCAAAGAGCCACAAAGGATTCTCAGGGTAACACAAAGAAAGTATGATTTTACTCCGGTAAATAATCTTAAAATTTTAACAATTCCTTTTTATACTATATTCGTAGTTTAGCAATTCATAATTTAAGAATTAGAATGAAAAATATCTGTTTATTACTCATGCTGCTTATAAGCTTTTCATTATTTGCACAAGAAACAAGTCAATCATTAAGGACGTACCAGGGAGAGGAAACAAAAATTCACGACTTGGTACATACCAAGCTGAAAGTAGATTTCGATTTTACAAATAGTCAGATGCATGGCGAAGTTTGGATTACAGCAAAACCACATTTTTATCCCTCACAATATCTCAAGTTAGATGCAAAAGCCATGTTAGTTCACCAAATCAAAAAGGGAGAAATCGATTTGGAGTATAATTATGACGGAAATGAACTTATTATCAACTTAGGATATGCCTATACCAAAGGACAAGAATTTGAGGTATATATAGATTATACAGCCCGTCCGGAAGAAGTTAAGCAATTGGGAAGTAAAGCGATACGCGATGCAAAAGGGCTCTATTTCATTGACCCTATGGACACTAATCCTGATAAGCCTACTCAAATATGGACGCAGGGAGAAACAGAGTCTAATAGTTGTTGGTTTCCTACAATAGACAGTCCCAATCAAAAAACAACACAAGAAATTTATATTACAGTTCCAGATAGATTTACCACGCTTTCAAACGGGCTTTTATATTCTCAAATAGACAATTCTAATGGTACACGAACGGATCATTGGAAAATGTCGCAAGCACACGCTCCCTACTTATTTTTTATGGGAATAGGAGAATATAGCATTGTTAAAGATCATTGGAAAGGAATTGACGTAAATTATTACGTAGAACCAGCTTACAAAGATGTGGCACAAGTAATATTTGGAAATACACCAGAAATGATTCAATTTTTTTCAAACAAATTTGGACTTGAATATCCTTGGGAGAAATATAGTCAAATAGTAGCTCGTGATTTTATCAGTGGCGCTATGGAAAACACCACTACCACTTTGCACAGTGAAATGGCTTATCAAAAAAAAGGACAACTTATCGACGAAAATACTTGGGAAGATGTTATTTCACATGAATTATCACATCATTGGTTCGGTGACTTGGTGACTGCCGAAAGTTGGAGCAATATTACTGTAAACGAGTCATTTGCGACTTATAGCGAATATTTATGGAGAGAATATAAGTATGGAAAAGACCATGCTGATGCGCATCTTTACGAAGACCAAGACCAATATATGTCAGGTGATAATTTTAATAAGAATTTAGTTCGTTTTCATTATGCCAACCGTGAGGATGTTTTTGATGGTGTTAGTTATCAAAAAGGAGCTACTATTTTACACATGCTACGAAATCATTTAGGAGACAAAGCCTTTTTTGGCGGACTAAAATATTATTTGACTAAATACCAATTCAAAGCAGCAGAAGTACATCAGCTACGAATTGCGTTAGAGGAAATTAGCGGAAAAGATTTAAACCCATTCTTTAATCAATGGTACTATAAAAATGGGCATCCAAAACTACATATTTCATACGAATACAACGATTTATTAAATTCAGTTAGTGTTACTGTGAAGCAAGCAGATAAAGTGTTTCAATTTCCACTTCTTATTGACATTTATGAAAGCGGTATGCTTGCCAATCACACCGTAAATGTTACTCAAAAAGAGCAAACTTTTTCTTTTAGATATAATAAAAGACCCGATTTGGTCAATATCAACGCTAATCACGTTTTACTTTGTGAAATAACAGATGATTTTAAAAGTTTAGATAACTATATATTTCAGTATAATAATGCTAAACATTATATAGATAGGAGGGATGCCATCCTTAAAATGGCAGAGAATCAAGACAATGAACTTGCTTTTAAAACTTTGACTAAGGCATTGAATGATCCGTATTATGAATTGCGTATTCTAGCTTTAGAAAGTATTAATTTAGCAGGTAAATATAAAAAGAAAGAAGCTATTAAAGTAATAGAACAATTAGCAACTACTGATCCTAAAACTAAAGTAAAAGGAATTGCCGTGGGAATCTTAGGAAAATTGATTGATCCTATATACAAACCCGTATTTTCACGAGGTATGGCAAGTGATTCTTATTCTGTAAAAGGAAATGCAACCGTCGCTATGTACGATCTTGACAAAACAGCTGCACTTGAAGCTATGAATAGTTTTGATAAGGATGCCAAAGAGCATTTGGCAATACTCTTAACTAAAATATATATTAAAGAGAACGATGAATCTCAAATGCCTTTTATTGCAAAAAACCTTTTAGAAACCATGTTTGTTGAAAATTTTTCACAGTATCATAAAGATAATTTTGAAAAAACATTTGCTTGGATTGCAGCTAGTAATAATAGAGAGGCGATACAAAATTTAGTGACTGATTTAGTTATTAAAGGAAAACGTTATAAAGAATATGGAGTAGATCAATTGTCACTTAATTTATTACGTAAAGTTGTAGAAATGCAAACAGACGCATCTAATACAGCTAAACAAGATCTTATTTTTATAGCTAAAAAGGGAATGGCAGATTTGCTGGAATAGCTTTTTCTAAATACTATGTAATTTATTATAGTATTAATATGACGACAATTAACCGAAACGTATGGGTTGTAAATAGCTATGAGTTAAAGTCTTACCCCACGCTATCGTACCCCGCTACCGCACGATTGTATCGTGTGGGAATATTCATATTAATCATATTCTTATTAATCACGAAAGGATTCGTGCGGTAGCGGGGTTAATCAATCACCACACGAAAGAATTCGTGCGGTAGCGGGGTTAATCATTATATCATTAAACCATTCAATCATTTCTTATCAAACACCTCAAAGCTTCCGTCAGAATACAATAGAAGGGTTTTTAGTAAAGTTTTTTTGCTGTAGCCTGTTTCTGGAACG
>JAUVOS010000145.1 GCA_030599055.1 Lutibacter sp. | reverse complement strand
TTTGGATAAATATTTAAAAACTCAGTATTTGTATAATCGTTTACACCAACACTTCCACCAGAATACGTAAACAAATGAGGATCAGCAACACCAATACGTGGATGCGATTCCGTTTTGTTATTGTCATTTTCCGCAGAAATATAATACGCAACATCATTGTTTCCATTTAACCCGGGAATAGTTGCAGTATAAGTGTTTCCGGTCGTATTCGTCATAAGTGCTTCTTCCCAAGTACCACTATTTTGTTGGTAAAATAATTTTGGGAAACCAGTACTTATCGAGCTTCCGCCATAAGAAACCACATCAGCTTCAATAGTATATTCGCTTTGAAAGGTCAAAGCACCATGCAATGGATAATGTTTTATATACAACATTTCTCTATCTGCTACACCATGTACCCTACAATGTATTGCATCACTATTTAGCCAAGGATGATAATCTGCGTAAAAACCAAGTATTTCATAACCCGGCATAGCTGCTTCATAAACTGCAATGGCATCATCATCAAGACTAGAACCTGTTTGTGGTACAAAAACTTTGTCATTTAAAATTAATGAATTGGTATAAGGGTTAACATCACCATATGCTGCTTGTACTCTAATTACTTCGTACGGATAACCCCAAGAACAGTTTTGTGCTGAATAGTAGGTAGCCACTTCTTCATAATCATCATATTTAGGGTGGCTTGACGGAACTTGCGTAATCATCACTTTATCAACATCTAAAAATTTACCCCAGCAATCAATATGTTTAATACCTCCAAGAGGATCTATTGTCACATGATAGGCATCAATTCCTAAATAATCTTGCATTTTTTCTTCGACTTGTACATGTGTTTGTGTTGTATTTTCTACCCAAACTAAATCAGAAGAAGCAGCAATGCCATATCCATCACACATATAATTTCCTCCGGTATGCGTAACATCCATCCCATATAAATCAACTCCCAACTCATTTGCCATTAAGATTGGGACATCATCGTCATTTTCTCTCAAGGGACGATTATAAGGGAAATCAATAATAGCTACTTCGCTATCATCAACCGCAATAAACCATGGGCTATAATCACGTGTCCAATACGAATCCGGATTCTGATAAACATAAGTACAATTCGCCAAATTAACGCCATTTGATGAATAAATACCATTTACCGTTGTTTCTTCAGAAGCATTCGCAACAATAGTAGTAATTCCACAGTCCTCGGACATCTCAGCAATCAAACTTACCGGAATTCCAAATCCACCATTATGATAGGCAACTAAAACACTTTCCATAGCTTCCCATTCTGCAATATTTCGAACTTCGCCCGTTGGTGGATCAGTCTCTGTAAAGCTACGTGTATAAGTTTTCATCAGCTCCCTTTCTGCCTTACTCAGATGATGTGTCAAGGGTTCTGCTTGTTGTGAGAAAGAAATGGAGTACGTAAAAAGACTAACTATAATTGGAAGTATATATTTTGAGGTCATAAGCTGTGTTTATAGGTTTAATATTACCCGATGCGAATATAACAACTTTGTGACAACATACCCTAGCTATATTTAAGAATAAAAAATTGACCAAATTAAAACTAAAATTATTGTATTAAAAAAGTAGTATTTTTGTTACTTAAATCATGAGCAATGAACATCCACTTTATAGCTATTGGCGGTAGCGCCATGCACAATTTAGCATTAGCTTTACATCACAAAGGATATAGCATTACCGGTAGTGATGACACCATACACGAACCTTCAAAATCGCGTTTAGCAGCTAAAGGTTTACTACCCAAAAAAATGGGTTGGTTCCCTGAAAAAATCACACAAAATCTCGATGCGATTGTTTTGGGAATGCATGCAAAAGAGAATAATCCGGAACTTATAAAAGCACAAGAATTAGGTTTAAAAATTTACTCGTATCCCGAGTTTTTATACGAACAGTCAAAAGATAAAACGCGAGTTGTCATCGGTGGTTCTCATGGTAAAACTACTATAACCTCGATGATTTTACACGTGATGAATTACCACAATATTGAAGTAGATTATATGGTTGGAGCACAACTTGAGGGTTTTGACACCATGGTACATTTAACTTCTGATAATGAATTTATCGTTTTAGAAGGAGATGAATATCTATCCTCACCGATTGATAGACGCCCAAAATTTCATTTATACAAACCACATATTGCTTTAATAAGTGGTATCGCTTGGGATCATATCAATGTTTTCCCCACCTTTGAAAATTACATCAAACAATTCACTATTTTTATTGATAGTATTCTGCACGGAGGAATGCTCGTTTATTTTTCCAGAGATTCTTTGCTTAAAGAAATGGTAGAAAAATCAAAAAATGCAATTAAAAAATATGCATATAGCAGTATTCCCCATACAATTGAAAATGGTATTACTTATGTACTCTCAGATGTAGGTAGAATTCCTTTGCAGATATTCGGTAAACATAATATGCAAAACTTGGCAGGTGCACAATGGATATGTCAATTGATGGGAGTGGATAAAAATGATTTTTTGGAAGCAATAGGAAGTTTTGGAGGAGCCAGTAAACGTTTAGAAAAATTAGCAGAAAATAGCAGTAGTGTTTTATTTAAAGACTTTGCACATTCACCTTCAAAAGTTCAAGCAACCGTCAATGCTGTAAAATCACAATATCCAGAAAGAAAATTACTAGCCTGTTTGGAATTACATACATACAGTAGCCTAAATGCTGAGTTCTTAAAAGACTACCGACAAACACTTGACCAAGCAGATCAAGCTGTTGTTTTCTATTCGCCTCATGCTGTTTCAATAAAAGGCTTGGATGAAGTTACAGAAAAACAGATTAAAGATGCTTTTCAAAAAGAGAATTTAATAGTCTTTACCAATCCCAAAAATTTTCAAGAATATTTATTTAAACAAGACTTTAATAATACTTCTTTATTAATGATGAGTTCGGGTAATTATGGCGGATTGGATTTGAGTAAATTAGCTTTGCACTTTCGTTAATTTCTTAACTTTTTTGATATAACCGAGTAACCACTTTACTTCACTCCAAAATTCTAAAAAGTTCTTTGAGGAGACTCCATTTTCAATATTTTTAACGGCAATTATATATAAGAATTTCCAATGCTGACGAAAGACCTTTAATGCATTAAAATATGTTGTTTGATAGGAATCATAAATATGTGTCGGTTCTGAAATTGCGCCATTGATTTCAATTATTACAAAGTTTTTTCCTTGTTTTAGTTCTTCCCAAGTATTATATTTAATATCCAAACGCCCATAATTCCAACCCTCAATTTGATCCTTAATTTTATCAAATGTGTGTATTAGATCTTTATCAATTAAATGATTCGCATTTAAAAATTGAGTTCCTTTAGAGTGATTTCCAATATATGATAAGATAATTTTTTCTCCTTTTCTTGGGATTTGATTCCATTTAACGGCATGTTTTTTTTGTAATTGTTTATTATAATGCTGTGCCCTTTTATCAAAACTTATCAATTCGGCTAAAGTTGAAAAACCGTTACCAACTACACTTAAAAAAGATTTGAATGTCAAAGAATTAATAGCACCTGATTCTTGTCCCGGAATTCGATAGTAAAACACACCGCACTCATTTGGTAAATCAATATACTCTTGCAAAATAATCGGTATGGGATAGTTATTTAAATAGGTAGCAAGCTCCTTATCAGAGTATATTTTTTCAACCAACATGCCCCTAAATCCTACATCTGGTTTGGCAATAATCGGAAAATCAATCCCCTTTGTATGTAATTTTTTAATAATAATTTCAAAATCTCTATTTTCAGAAACGAAAATCGAATTGGGTATATAATTTTTAGGGATAAGCTCTAATGTTTCAAATTTTGATTCCGTGCCGTTTCCTGAGCTTTTAATAGCTGGATTTACGGCTGAATAAAAAGTAAAATTCCTCGCCTTTACTGCTAAATAAACTACATAAGGAATATTTGGAATATAGAACATATATGCCGGCCAATATTCCCATTGCGTAAATCTCTTAAGAAAACTATTTTTTGGCATCTGAAAAGTTTAAAATTGCCTTTCGTACACTTCCGTGTTTTAATAATAAATTCTTTGCTACATCATAGTTGACGTTTAAATCTTCCATAATCATTTTTATTCCTCTCTCAACTAACTTGGTATTGGTTAACTGCATATCAACCATTCTATTCCCTTCAACCCTTCCTAATTGAATCATAGTCGCAGTTGTAATCATGTTCAAAACCATTTTTTGAGCTGTTCCTGCCTTCAATCTAGAACTACCCGTAACAAATTCAGGACCCACATTAACTATAATTGGATGTTTTGCCACAAGAGCCAAAGGACTTCCTTCATTCATAGTTATACAAGCGGTTACAATTGCATTTAAATTAGCTTTTTCTATCGCTGAAACCACATAAGGAGTACTGCCTGAAGCAGCAATTCCTATTAATACATCCATATCAGAAATATGATATTCTTTTAGATCTTCCCAACTCTGGGTTATTGAATCTTCAGCATTTTCAACAGCTTTCCTAATAGCTGTATCACCACCCGCAATTAGACCTATTACCAAATCGTCCGGAACACCAAATGTAGGAGGACACTCTGAAGCGTCTAAAATTCCTAATCTTCCACTGGTACCCGCTCCAATATAAAACAAACGTCCTCCTTTTTTTAATTTTTCAACAATAATCACTACCAATTTTTCGATATCTTTTAATTGTTTTTCAACGGCCAAGGCAACTGTTTTATCTTCATTATTGATATGGGTAGCAATATCATTTATCGACATTCTTTCAAGATGTTGATATTTTGATGAGAGTTCAGTTGTTTTAATATATTTCATATGTTTAAATTCTATTTTTTAGCGGTAACATATGTGTTCGCTATTAATCATTTCGCAGTGTGTCAAGATTAGACATGCTCGTTTCATATGTTTAAATTCTATTTTTTAGCGGTAACATATGTGTTCGCTATTAATCATTTCGCAGTGTGTCAAGATTAGACATGCTCGTTTCATATGTTTAAATTCTATTTTAGCGGTAACATATGTGTTCGCTATTAATCATTTCGCTGTGTGTCAATCCTGATAGCTATCGGGAGACATGCTCGTTTCATGTATTGAAATATTTGGTTTTAAGTGTTTGTCTCTTTGTATCAATCAATTTATTAAAAAAAGCTATATTTGCAGATAGTTATAATCTATTAAAAAATAATTGACAACATATACCAGTTTTATTGAACCCCAAACCTAATTAATATTCTTTGATAATACAAATTTAATCAAACAATGTGTTCCTTAATTAACAATGTTTAAGCCTAAAAAAAGCTAACAGAATTATCAACTAGTAATGTCAAATAATTAAAAATGAATAGAGCTCTAATTTTATTTCTTTTTTTTAGTATTGGCGTGTCATTTGCACAACGCTCTACTAAGTATGAAGTTACAAATTTGAGCATTAATACGAAGAACAATGAATTTGGCGTATTCTTAACTAATGATGGTTCTGTTTTCTATTTGAAGTCAAATTCAAAAAATATTAACGAAAGTGGAGCCAATCTCTACAAAGGAGACTTAGATTCCCCTCTTGAATTTTTAAATGGACGAAAGTTTCCAACGAACGCTGTTCACGCCGTTTTTACTACTGATGGCAATACTGTGTATTTCTCTGAAAAAGTTGGAGACAATTTTCAACTATTTAGGGCGAGTGTTGATAATACCGGAAGATGGAAAAACAGCATAAAACTTCCATTTAACAATTCAAATTACACATATAAACAACCGGCATTAAGTAGAAATAACAGAAAACTCTTTTTTGCATCTAATATGCCCGGGACTTTTGGAAAAACAGATATCTATTATGTTACCATCTCTAAAAACGGGTTAGATTATGGGAAACCTATTCAGTTGGGAACAAATGTAAACACAGCTGATTCAGAGTTATATCCATTTCTTGGAAAACAAGAAAAGTTGTTCTTTTCTTCTGACAGGGCTTCCAGTATGGGTGGACTTGATATTTTCGAAAGTTTACACGAAAATGAAAAATATGCTAAAGCCTCAAATTTCGGAACCCCTATTAATAGTGATAAAGATGATTTTGCATATATTTTAATCGCTAATACTAATAATGGTTATTTATCCTCAAATAGAATTGATGGTTTTGGAGGTGCCGATATTTACTATTTCACGGATCTCAAACCCTCTTTTAATAGATGTACAGGGACTATTAATGGTGTTGTAAGAAATAAAGAGAATAAAAAAGCCGTTTTTGAGGCTTCCGTTGAAATCTTTAGTCCCCAGAATCATATGGGAACTGTATTAACGAATCATAAGGGCGAATTTTCAATGGGGAACATTAAATGTTCTGTTCGCTATGATGTAGTATCATATAAAGAGGGCTTTAACGGGTTTGCCGAAGTGCAAATAATCCCGGAAGGTGGCAAACGGTTAGTTCTATATCTTGACCCTGAATTTCCCGAAGAGTACGAAGAGGAATTTGATTTTTCAAACGAAATGGTTGTTTATGATACACAGACAAAAGAAATCATTCCTACAACAATCGAAAATCAAAAAATAAAGAATAATGAACTTTCTTTTGCTGAAAGAAGAAATTTAGTAAAGTTAGAAAAAGAGGATAAAAAGAAAAAGATTATTGCA
>JAUVOS010000084.1 GCA_030599055.1 Lutibacter sp. | reverse complement strand
TAACCTCATTATCTAACAGAGGATTCATCAAAATATCTTTAACTGGTATATCGGGGAAATCACCTTCTTTATCTTGCCAAGTTGAACCGCCATCTTCTGTAAACCAAATGCTTTTAACACCATAATTATGATAAGTAACCATTATTTCATCTTCATTTTCTCCGAAGTTTATAGCAGAAACACTCCCGAAAAATTCAGGACCTGTAATGGTAGTCCATTGCGGAGAGGTATTTGCATTATCAACTCTAAAAACATTACCTCTTTGTGTTCCAACAAATAAAGTAGAACTAGCAGTTGTAAAAGGTGAAACTTTTAAAGCGGTAGGATCTCCTAAAAATATTGCATCAGTTAGATAGGTTTTTGAAGGAGTAGCATTTACATTTAATAACCTTGCAATTCGGCTATCAGTAGTTGTTGATGCATCCGTATAGAGAATTTCTAAATTATCATCTAATTCTGCAACATTTACAAATGCACCGTTATTTTCACCTATCAAATTTGTTTGAAAAGCCCCTGTTATACTAAATCTACGAAAGAAATTATAAGGTGTAGAACCAATCATATATTGGTTGTCTTTATCTACAAAACAATAACAACCATCACCACCATAGATTTCCGAAAAATTATTAATTCCACTTGAAGCATTTGCAACAGAATTTGTTCCATTGTCTTGGGCACCTGCTATTAACACATCATTTCCGCCATATAAACCAATACCTGCCTTATAATATTGCGTGGTGTTATAGTTTAAATCTCTATTTGCAATTGCAGAATTGCTACTTGCTGCACCTGATAAAGAGGTGGCAAAAGAAACACCACCGTCAGTTACTAAAACAGCTTTATCTGAATCGGTAGGATGAAAAACCAATTCATGATGATCAGCATGAACATAAGGAATGTATGCAGGCTGTCCGTTATATGGAGTCCATTTTGATATCTGTGACCAAGTGTTTCCACCATCATCAGAACGGAACGCATCAATACCACCAACATAAACGATATCATCGTTATTTGGATCAACAGCAATCATCAAATCGTAGAAAGCTTGCCCTCTTGTAAAATCATTTGCAGGGACAGAACTTCCGGCATCAACCGGTAGAGGTAAACTAGTCGGCGATGTTGTAAAACCGTCGGTTGTTTCGTATATAACAACTTTGGAGGTGACATGTTCAGCTAAAACAAATAATTTGTTTGGATCTGTCGATGAAACGGCGAGTTCTGTTCTATCAGCATCACCCGGTATGGTATATTTAACAACGAAATTTATACCATCAGATGAAGATAAAATGGTGCCTCCTCCATTGTTGTAACTAACGCTTTTGGTTGTAGTCACCCATATATTGTTGTCTGCGCCAATCTCAATATCATTTAACATATAATCATTTCCTGCTGATGTTAACGGGAGTGTTAATTTATTCCAAGTGTCCCCGTTGTCGGTCGATTTATATAAGCCGAATGAAGAAGAGCCAAAAATTGCCCCACCTCCCGCTGCATACATTCCATCAGAAATCGAAGCATAAATTTCAGTTGCACCTCCATTATTTCGAGTTTTTATATCGTTTATATGAAAAGCACCAGGAATTAATACTCCTGAAGGATCATTATCAGTGTCGAAGGCAAAGCTTACATTGAGTGTTTCGCTTTGCATAGCATTCATAATAAGTTGTCCATCACCATGGGAAATCATGGAAGAAGGAATAGTAATTGATGCATTAGTTCCTCCCATAACTATAGGGGTTCCTGCAAAACTATTTACAACTATTACAGCTACAGCTCCTGCGTTTTGGGCATTCATCACTTTGTCGACAAAAGCACAAGCTCCTCGTTCTATAACAGCAATTTTACCAGAAATTTCACTTCCATTAATAAGTGGATTACATCCAAATGTCGGATCACTAGATCCGTCATCAACAATAGCAAGGTCGGCAGTAATTACTGAGGTAGTTTGTGGACCAAAAACTGCTTTTAGGGCGCTGTATTCGCCAGCCACAGATCCTGTATTTACGGTTAATGTAGCATCTCCATTAAAAAAAGTACTACCGTTTGAACCACCCATAACATGTTCCCAATTTGTGCCTCCATCTGTAGAACGCCAAATTCCATTTCCGTTGACTGCACCGCTGACATATGATTCTCCAGTTCCTAAAAACATGTTTTGAGTGTTGTTTGGGTCATAAGTTATGGACGAAACTGCTAAATTCTCAGGAATACCGATACGCTGCCAAGAAGAATAAATTTCAATATTGTTATTACTCCATAATCCTCCACTCACACCTCCGGCAAATACACGTTGGTTATTTGTGTCATTTGGATCAAACATAATGGCACGTGTTCTTCCCGGTATATTATTGGGCCCACGTTCTTCCCATGAATTATCAAAAGTGCCGGGCACATTTCTCTGAGCAGGGTTGTTTTGAAGCTCTTTTTGAAGTGCATATAGTTTTTCGGTTTCTACTCTACCCGTATGAGGATTCATTTCTAATAAATATTCTTGCTCAAAATACATGTTAGGGGGTAATCCTAGTTCTTTACGCTCCTTTTTGCTCAAATGCATAGTTTTTGAGAATGGATGATTTTTGATAAAATTAATGTGGTTTTCTTTTAGTTTGCTGAGTGAATCTGTCTGTGTTTTGTTTGTTAGCAAAAACACTATCCCAAAGGAGACTAATAATACAATTGAAAATAAAATTATTTTTTTCATGTTTAGTGGGTTAAGAGTGAATTAAAATGGCTAGCAATTTAGGAATATTTTATTAAAATTTTGAAACAAATCAGACTTTAAAAAAAAATAACAATCTAGCTTCTAGTTTTCTAATTAAATCCCTACCTTTGCAGGCTCAAAAACAAATAATTAAACTAAATTAAATCAAATGAATCATTACGAAACTGTTTTCATTTTGAATCCCGTTTTATCTGATGAACAGATAAAGGAAGCAGTAAAGAAGTTTGAGGACTATTTACTATCGAAGGGTGCTGAAATGATTTGGAAAGAGGATTGGGGCTTGAAAAAACTAGCTTATGCAATCCAAAAAAAGAAGAGTGGTTTTTATCACTTATTCGAATACAAAGTTGATGGACAAGTTGTTGCTCCTTTTGAATTAGAATTCAGAAGAGATGACAGTATCTTGCGTTATCTAACTGTAAGACTAGATAAACATGCTGCTGCATGGGCTGAAACAAGAAGAAAACGTATTAAAGAAAAAAAAACTAAGTAGTTATGGCAGTATCAATTGAACAACAAGCAAAAGGTGGTGGAAAAGCGGATATTCGCTATTTAACTCCTTTAGATATAGAAACAAAAGAAGTAAAGAAATACTGTCGTTTTAAAAGAAAAGGCTTTAAGTATATAGATTATAAAGATGCTGATTTTTTACTTTATTTAGTGAACGAACAAGGTAAGATTTTACCTCGTCGTTTGACAGGAACTTCATTAAAATTTCAACGTAAAGTGGCACAAGCTATTAAAAGAGCACGTCACATAGCTTTAATGCCTTACGTTGCTGATATGTTAAAATAATTAAGAATTCGAGATATGGAAGTGATATTAAAAAAAGACGTTGAGAATCTAGGATTCGCAGACGATTTAGTAGTGGTAAAAAATGGTTACGGACGTAACTTTTTGATTCCGCAAGGTGTTGCTATTTTAGCGACTACATCAGCTAAAAAAGTATTAGCAGAAACCATGCGCCAAAGAGCACATAGAGATGCCAAGCTTATAAAAGACGCACAGAAAGTTGCCAAAGCACTTGAAGAGGTAACTGTAAAAATTATGTCAAAAACAGCCGACGGTGTTAAGCTTTTTGGCTCTGTAAATAATGCAGATGTTTCTGAAGCTCTAGGAAAACAGGGGCATGAAATTGAAAAGAAATTTATCAGTATTGAAGGACGTAATATTAAAAGAGTAGGTGAATATGTTGCAAGTATTCGACTACATAGAGAATTAATTGTCGATTTCCCTTTTGAAATTTATGCAGACCCTGATTCTATACAAAGGAAAAAGAAAAAAGAAAAAGCAACAGATGTTGAAATAGTGACGGATGATTCCTATGAAGATACTCCAAAAGAAAGTATTGATGACGTTCTGGGCATATCGAAACCTAAAAAGGTGGAAGAAGTTGTTGAAGAAGTTGTTGAAAAAGTAGTAGAAGAAACTTCGACTGAAACACCAAAAGATGCAGAAACAAAAGCAAAAGAAACTGACAAATCTGACGAATAAATTGACAGATTGTTAATAAAGTGTTATTAAAAAGTCCGCCTGTAGTTAAGGCGGGCTTTTTTTTTATTTATATTTAACGCTGATTAAAAACGTTTATTAACCAAATACTTTTTACAATGAAAAAAAATATTTTTTTATTCCTTGTGATGCTATCTGTCACTGCATTTTCACAAGTAACAACTTCAAAAGTTCAAGGATTAATTACTGATGAATCGGGGCCGTTATTTGGTGCAACTGTAGTTGCCAAACACGTTCCGTCTGGTACGGTTACTGGAGCTATGACACAAGACAACGGAAGTTATACTATTCCTAATTTACGTGTTGGAGGTCCCTACACCATTAGCATTAGTTTTGTGGGATACAAAACGGTTGAATATACCGATATATACTTACAATTAGGTAAAACAACCAATATTGATATCGCCATGCTATCTGAAAGTCAAGAGTTAGATGAAGTCGTGATACGTTATACAAGGGATAATACTTTTAGTAGCGATAGAACAGGAGCAGAGACTAATATTGGAGAAAAAGAACTTTCTTATTTACCAACTATTTCTCGTTCCCAAGCAGATTTTACAAGATTAGAACCCACAGCAAGTGGTGGATCTTTTGGCGGAAGGAATGATCAATATAACAATTTCTCATTAGATGGTTCAATTTTTAATAATCCATTTGGTTTAGACGCAGCTACACCGGGAGGTCAAACTGATGCACAACCCGTATCTCTGGATGCAATTGACCAAATACAAGTAGCTACAGCACCTTATGACGTAACTTTATCAGGTTTTACCGGAGCTTCAGTAAATGCGGTCACAAAAAGTGGAACAAATAACTTTGACGGTACTCTATATGGTTATTATCGAAATCAAGATATGACTGGTAGTAAAATGAAAGGGGAAGATATTTTTGTGCCTGAATTAAATCACTACCAAACTGGTTTTAGCTTTGGAGGTCCAATTCTTAAAGACAGAATATTCTTCTTTATAAATGCAGAAAGAGAAAATAGAATTGACGATGGATCACATTGGATACCCGATAATGGTGATGGAACACAAGGTATTAATGAATCAACCGTTTTAGAGTCAGATATGTTAGCAGTTCAAAATGCGTTAGCAGATTTGGGGTATGATACAGGTGCTTATACCGGTTTTACGCACCTAACGGAATCTTGGAAAGGTATTGCTAAATTAGATTTTAACATTAATGATAATAATCGTTTAGCCTTAATCTATAATTTTTTAGATGCTTCTAAAGAAAAGCCAGCACACCCTACAGCATTGGGATTTAGAGGACCTGGACCTACTATTTTACAATTTGAGAACTCAGGTTATCAGATTAATAATGAAATTAACTCCTATTTAGCAGAGCTCAATTCTAATTTTGGAAATGGTTTTTCGAATAAATTCCAAATAGGATATACGCATTTTAATGATTTTAGAAATCCTAAATCCGTAGCAGCTCCAAGTATTACTATTCAAAATGGACAAGGTGCCAACTACATTATTGCTGGTCATGAGCCATTTTCAATAAATAATAGATTAGACCAAAAAGTATTTCAATTTAATAATAATTTGAGCATTGTTAAAAATGCACATAATATAACAATAGGTTTATCTTATGAAAAATTTAAATTTGGAAACTCATTTAATCTAGGAGCATTAGGTGGAGCAGGTGTATTCTTTCCATCATATGGAAGTGTAGCGGACTTCTTAGCAGATGCCGGATCAGGTGGTGGTTTAGAAGCTCAATTACAAGATGCTACAGCTGCAGCAAATACGTTTAATCAAAATGAAGAAGGTGAATTAGGTGGTTGGAATTACTATAAAATAAATGTAGGACAAGCGGCCTTTTATACTCAAGATGAAATCAGCATAAACGATGATTTCAAATTAACCTTAGGCGTTCGTGTTGACAAACCACTTTATTTTGATTCTTCTAGATTAGCACAAGAATTTATTGAAACGCAATTTGACTATGTACCAACAATTGAATATACAGATCCTGATACAGGAGAGCAGGTGCGTTTTGATTCAACAAAAATGCCGACTAATTCAGAAATATTTTCACCGCGCCTAGGATTTAATTGGGATGTGAAAAGTGATAATTCATTACAAGTTCGAGGGGGAACAGGTGTATTTACAGGACGTTTCCCATTTGTATGGGTTGGAAATCAATCTGGAGCGCCAAATTGGTGGTTTTATGAAGTTATAGATCCAGATTTTAATTGGCCTAAAGTATGGAAATCTAGTGTGGGAGTTGATAATAAATTTGAAGAAGGTCTCATTGCAACCTTTGACGCTTCTTTTTCTAAAGATCTACAGGCAGCTCATGTGCAAAATTGGGGTCTTAAAGAGCCTACCGGACAATTAGCAGGGGTTGACACAAGACCTATTTATAATTTTTCAGATTATAATGTACATGATTTTGGATTTTTCTCAGCTCCGGTAAATGCATATGTATTAACAAATTCTAATAAAGGATATGCTTATAACGTATCTTTAAAAGTGCAGAAATCATTTGAAAATAATTTGTTTACCTCAATAGCTTATAACTATATGGAATCAAAAGACGTAAATTCTATCGAAGCAGAAATTACAGGTGATGCTTTTGTTTTTAACCCAGCTTATGGAAATGTAAATGATGATGTATTATCTTATTCAAAATACGGAGATAAGCATAGAGTAGTTGGTTTAATTAGTAAAAAATTTGATTATGGAAATGATAAATGGTACACATCTTTAGCAGGTTTATTTGAGTATGCACAAGGAGGTCGTTTTAATTATACGTATGGTGGTGATATTAATGGTGACGGTTCTGGGTTAAACGATTTGATTTATATTCCAACTGCGACTGAACTGGACCAAATGAATTTTGATCCAAGTTTTGGGACTCCGGCTGAGCAAAGAGTAGCTTATGAGAGTTATATTCAACAAGATAACTATTTAAATGATCACCGAGGAGAAAGTATGGAACGTTATGGTGCTTTAAGTCCATGGAGAGGTAGATGGGACTTTAAAATTGTACAAGGATACAAAGTAGGAGATGACAATAGTATTGAATTTAGCCTTGATATTTTAAATCTTGGCAATTTGTTTAATTCAGACTGGGGCGTAGTACAACAACCATCTATAGTACAACCTGTTGGAGTTAGTGTTGATAATGCAGGTATTCCAACTTATTCATTTAATCCAACTACTGTTGCCACTTTCATCAATGATGCTAGCTTATTAAGCAGATGGCAAGTGCAAGGCGGTTTACGCTATAATTTTTAATAGATTTTTAGAACCTAAATATTTAAAAAGGCTACTCGATTTTTAGAGTAGCCTTTTTTTTGTAATTTGCTGACACTTTTAAATTTTGAAATAGTAGCATACGAATGTTAGTTAAAGACAAACAATATTATAAGTTTTGTGCCTACGGATTTCTTAAAAATCTGCGTTTTTTCGATGCTTTTTTTATTTTATTCTTATTGGAAAAAGGACTCTCATTTACTCAAATAGGAATACTATATGCCGTTCGAGAAATTGTCATTAATGTTTTTGAAATTCCTTCGGGCGTCTTTGCCGATACTTTTGGGAGAAAAACTTCGCTACTCGGCTCTTTTTTATTGTATATCTTTTCTTTTGTAGTTTTTTATTTTTCGACAGGTTTTGTTTTTTTCTTAGGCGCTTTTGTACTATATGGCATGGCAGATGCCTTTCGTTCAGGAACACACAAAGGAATGATTATGGACTATTTAAAATTAAATGATTGGGAAACTCAAAAGATAAATTACTACGGACATACGCGTTCTTGCTCTCAAAAAGGATCAGCAATCTCTGCACTTGTTGCCGGACTTATTGTGTTTTATTATGGAAATTATCAAACAATTTTTTTGTTTTCGATCATTCCATATTTAATAAATTTAGTTTTAATCTGGTCGTATCCTAAGGAGCTAAACAAAATTACTTTTTACTCCAAAAAGAAAGAAAGACCTAGAATTAGTGCTACTTTTAAATCTTTTTATGCCGTTATTAAACGTCCTGACATATTGAGAATCGTACATTCATCAGCTGTTCATTCGGCATTTCAAAAAGCGATTAAAGATTATATTCAACCTTTGCTATTGAGTGTCGCTTTTATTATCCCCATATTATCGCAAGTGGAAATGCAAAAGAAAAATGGATTAATCATAGGAGCCATCTACTTTATTATCTATCTTTTAACGTCACAAGCCTCACGAATGGCTTCGAGTTTTGATAAAAATACAAAACGAAATAGCAGTTATTCCACTTTAATTTACGGTTTTCTTTTTGGTTTAATAAGTGGTGTTTTTTATTATTTTGATTTATGGGTATTTTCGTTAGTGGCTTTTATTGGAATATATCTTATTGAAAATATAAGAAAACCAATTCTAACGGGTATTTTAGCAGATAATGTCCCTAATGAAATCTTAACTTCTGTTATTTCTGCTCAATCTTTATGGAAAACAATAATCACAGCAAGTATCGCTTTGCTTTTAGGTTTTTTAGCAGATTACTATGGAATAGGAATTGCATTTGTTGTCGTGTCAATGATTCTTTTACTATCTGCATGGGTAACAAATGGCTTTAAAGAAAAATCGAAACAGAATTATTGAGAAAAACAGTTTGCTTGTAACTTCAGCATAAAACTCATTAAATTATTTGTGAGACTCTTAAAAATTATTTCAATTTTTAAGTTAGCCGAACTAATCCCGCTTTTTTAGCGGGTTATTGGTTAATACCTCGACCTTCTAGGTCGATTCCTTTTATTGGGTTCAGGGTTCTCCCTGAGGTTTAATACCTTTTATTATAGGATATTACTTGTAAACCATTATTGCACACAGAACTCACAGAATACACAGAAATCATGCTCTTTGCTTCTGTGTCAATCTGTGAGTTCTGTGTGAAAGATACGGGTGAATCCTTAGTTTTGGGCTTAAAAAACTTCCTTGCGTCCCTTGCTTTTTTTTCTTTGCACCCCTTGCGGTTAAGCTTTTAGCTGTCGCTCCTAAAGATAACTTTACAAATCTAAAGTTCATTTGCGGTTAAAGACTTAAGTATATTTCCTTTTTAAATAAAACACATACCCAAATCCAAAAATACCCAAAAGTAATAGAGGAAGTACAATATTAATAAATTGCCAGAATCTTTTTTCTTTAAATACTTTCTCTTTATTCAACATCTTGATGTCTAGTGTTTTTCCACGTAATTCAAGTAAACCGGTATCATCTAATAAATAAGCAACAGCATTTAACAGAAAAGTTTTATTACCGAAATGTTGTCCGGTCCATTTATCAACATCCATTCTGGTAGGTTTTCCATTTTGAATTTGGTTGGCAACGATATCACCATCTGAAATGACAATCATCTTGTTCGCCGGGCTTTTCGCAACAAAATTAGTTTTAAAAGCTTTGGTACGATGTTCATATGCCGATGTAAATTCACCTTTGAGTAAAACGCCTACAATTTTTGACTTCGCGTTATAATCTTCAGGCTTCTCTTCATCTGCAATTGAGCTTAGTTTTATAATATTCGGCAAACCTATAAGTTTTGTAAGCGGAGAACTTTGTAGTAATACTACTTTTTGAATGTCGTTTTTTAAAGTGTCAATATCGGTGGGATACCTCAAATTTACACGTTCATTATTTTTACTTATCGGATGCGAGGATTCCGGTTTTATCAACGGATAATAATGCCATGGAAACTGTTGGAATTCTATTTGGTTTCCTCTGTTTCCCGTTGCAATAGCAATTTTACT
>JAUVOS010000039.1 GCA_030599055.1 Lutibacter sp. | reverse complement strand
GGTGAAGTAGAAGATTATACCGTAAATATTACAGGTAGTACAACCGATACACAAGCACCAACCGCACCAACTAATTTAGCAGCTTCAAATGTTACGGAAACTACAGTAGATTTATCTTGGACTGCATCTACAGACAACGTCGGTGTAACAGGATACGATGTTTATCAAGGAGGTTCATTATTAGGAACTGTAACAGGAACATCTACAAATGTTACTGGTTTATTAGCAAGTACTTCTTACACCTTTACAGTTTATGCTAAAGATGCAGCAGGTAATGTTTCCAACGCAAGTAATACTGTAAATGTAACTACTTTAGATCCGCCTGATACTCAAGCACCAACAGCTCCAACAAATTTAGCTGCTTCAAATGTAACCCAAACAAGTCTGAGTTTGTCATGGACTGCATCTACAGACAACGTTGGTGTAACAGGATACTATGTTTATCAAGGAGGTTCATTATTAGGAACTGTAACAGGTACATCATTTAGTGTAACTGGGTTAACTGCTAATACCTCATATTCTTTTACCATTTACGCAAGAGATGCAGCAGGCAATGTTTCCAATTCAAGTAATGTTCTCAACGTAACTACTTTAGAAAATAGTACTGGTGGTTGTACTGGTGGAATAACTTCTTATCCATATTATCAAGGTTTTGAAAATACATTTGGTAGTTGGATACAATCAACGGCTGACGATTTTAATTGGACAACTAGATCAGGTTCAACACCATCGAGCAGTACAGGTCCATCTAGCGCAGCTGAAGGTTCTTATTATGTATATATGGAATCCTCAAGTCCTAATTATTCAACCAAAAGAGCTATTTTAAATAGTCCTTGTTTTGATTTATCAAGCGAAACAGAAGCTACCTTAACTTTTAAGTATCATATGTACGGTGCTTCAACCATGGGAAGTTTAGCTTTAGAAGTAAGTGTAGATGATGGAACTACTTGGTCATCAATATGGAGTAAATCAGGAAATCAAGGTGATTCTTGGTTAACGGCTAGCTTAAACTTAGGAAGTTATGTAGGTGCTTCTGTACAATTCCGTTTTAATGGAATTACAGGTGCCACTTGGCAAGGTGATATGGCTGTTGATGGCTTTAGTATTGGCAATGGATCAACCGGAAGTTGTGAAGCGACCACTTTATCAATTACTTTTGATAATTATCCAGAAGAAACTAGTTGGGAGATTACCAATAGCAGTGGGACAGTAGTATTCTCAGGAGGTACTTATGGCTCACAAGCTGATGGTTCTACTTTAACTATTCCTTTGTGTATCGATGCAGGTTGTTATACATTTACTATAAAAGATACTTATGGTGACGGCATTTGCTGTAGTTATGGAAATGGTTCTTATAGCTTCACTAAAGATAGTGATGGTAGTGTTCTAGCTTCTGGTGGGTCTTTTAGCAGTACAGAAGCTACAGATTTCTGTTTGAATGCTACTAATGGCTATTCTTATGGAAATTACGATACAACGAATGGCATAATTGAAGATATAGTTCTTTATCCAAATCCGGTAAATGATTTCTTAAATTTCAGATTAAAGGATCAAAAAATGGATACCTATATCATTACTAATTTAGTGGGACAAACAGTTGGTTATGGCAAATTAGATGAAACAGCTATTGATGTTAGTAGATTTGATGCTGGTGTTTATATCATTGAATTTAAAAGTGATAAAAAAGTTTTAAGTCAAAGATTTATTAAGCAATAGAATAAACTAACCAAAATAGAAAGCCGGGTAAAATTACTCGGCTTTTTTTTTGACACAATACATTTAATATTTTTATCGCTTTGAGTTCCTACGGAAGCTCAAAACCTCAAATCGTCCAAAGGACATTTGAGCGTTTAATATTGTTTTAGATTTTGATTTCCTTTTACGTAAGTTTGCAAAATGAATTATCTATCCATTGAAAATATCAGCAAATCCTTTGGTGAACGTGTACTTTTTGAAGGTATTTCATTTGGAATAAACAAAAACCAAAAAATCGCATTTGTCGCTAAAAACGGTACGGGTAAAACTACTTTACTTAATATAATTGCAGGTTTTGAAACTGCCGATACGGGTCAGATAGTCAAACGAAAAGATCTCAATATTGCTTATCTATCTCAAAAGATGGATTTGAATACAAGTTTAACAGTCGAACAAAGTATTTTTAACACAGATAATCCTATTTTAAAGATTATTGAAACTTACGAAAAAGCACTTGAAAAACCAGAAGATACGGAAGCCTATCAAACGGCTTTTGACGCAATGGAACAACACAATGCATGGGATTTTGAAACACAATATAAACAAATACTTTACAAACTTAAATTAGAGGATTTACACAAAAAAGTTAAGGATTTATCCGGAGGACAACAAAAACGTTTAAGCTTGGCAATTTGTTTGTTACAAAATCCTGATTTATTGATTTTAGATGAACCGACTAATCATTTAGATTTAGAAATGATTGAATGGTTAGAAGCTTACTTTCAAAAAGCAAAAATCACTTTATTTATGGTTACACACGATCGTTACTTCTTAGAACGTGTCTGTAATGAAATCATAGAATTAGATGAAGGTGAAATTTTTAAGTATTCAGGAAATTACTCCTATTTCTTAGAAAAAAGAGAGGCACGCTTAGCGGTTGAAAAAGCAACCCAAGAAAAAGCAAAAAACCTTTTTAGAAAAGAGTTAGATTGGATGCGAAGACAGCCCAAAGCACGAACTACAAAATCAAAATCTCGAATTGGTGATTTCTATAAAACTGAAGAAATTGCTCATAAAAAAAGAAACGACCACCAAGTGCAGTTAGAAATAAATATGCATCGATTGGGAAGTAAAATTGTTGAGTTGCACAATCTTAGTAAATCCTATGGAGATTTATCAGTCCTCAAACACTTTGATTATGTTTTTAAAAAAGGCGACCGCATCGGAATTATTGGGAAAAATGGTAGCGGCAAGACCACTTTATTAAATTTAATCCTTGGAGAATTACTACCTGACACAGGTAAGGTTGTAATTGGTGAAACCGTCAAATTTGGTTATTATTCCCAAAAAGGAATTGTAATTAAACCCGAACAAAAAGTCATTGATGTAATCCGTGAATTTGGGGAGTATATTCCATTGACCAAAGGACGTTCCTTATCTGCCGGAGGTTTATTAGAACGTTTTTTATTCAATCGGAAGCAACAATATGATTTTGTGGAAAAATTGAGTGGAGGGGAACAAAAACGCTTATATTTATGTACCGTACTCATTCAAAATCCCAATTTTTTAATCTTAGACGAGCCTACAAATGATTTGGATATTGTCACTCTCAATATTCTTGAAAATTTTTTACTTGATTTCCCCGGTGTTTTATTAGTTGTGTCCCACGATCGTTATTTTATGGATAAGGTCATTGACCATCTTTTCGTTTTAGAAGAAGGAAAAATTGCTGATTTCCCAGGTGATTATACCGACTACAAAATGCATCAAGATACTCTAGTAAAAATTGGGGTGAAAAAAGAAAAATTGGATACACGTGATAATTCTAATAAAAAAATCACGTTATCGTATCAGGAAAAACAGGAATTTATTCAATTAGAAAAAGACATCTATACTCTTTCAAAGGATAAAGACACCATAGAACAAGCTTTTGTCAAAGGAACGATTCCTGAAGAAAAAATGTACGAAATAGGACAACGTTTAAAAAAAATTATCACAAGTATTGATGATAAAGAGGGGCGATGGTTGGAATTGAGTATGATGATGGAATGATTTTTTGATTTGAAAATTTGATTATTACAAAATTTACAAATCAATACTTCATCAAATTAAATAAGTAAAAAAAATGTACTTTTGCTATCCAAAGAATAGTAATTAAGTTAAAGGTTTATAAAGATAAACTATGAGCCTTAAAACTTTGAACCTTAAACTTTTTAACTTTTAACTAATAAATTATGCCAAACGACAAAGAAAAAGCAGCCAAACTAAAAGCACTACAACTTACTTTAGACAAATTAGATAAAACTTACGGTAAAGGCACCGTAATGAAAATGGGCGATGAAGCAGTAGAAGATATTGAAGCCATTCCATCGGGTTCCTTAGGATTAGATATCGCTTTGGGAGTTGGTGGGTATCCTAGAGGACGCGTAATAGAGATTTACGGACCCGAATCCTCTGGAAAAACTACTTTAGCGCTACACGCTATCGCAGAAGCTCAAAAACAAGGAGGTATTGCAGCTTTTATTGATGCAGAACATGCATTTGATCGCTTTTACGCTAAAGATTTAGGAATTGATATTGACAACATGATAATCTCTCAACCGGATTATGGTGAACAAGCTTTAGAAATTGCAGATAATTTAATTCGTTCTGGTGCTATTGATATTATCGTTATCGACTCCGTTGCCGCTTTAACACCAAAAAGTGAAATTGAAGGTGAAATGGGCGATTCGAAAATGGGATTACACGCACGTTTAATGTCACAAGCCTTGCGTAAGTTAACCGCAGTTATTCATAAAACAAAATGTACTGTAATATTTATCAATCAATTGCGTGAAAAAATTGGTGTGATGTTTGGTAACCCCGAAACGACAACCGGTGGTAATGCTTTGAAGTTTTATTCGTCTGTTCGATTAGATATTCGTCGTCGAACACAAATTAAAGATGGTGATACAGTAATGGGTAACCGTACTAAAGTAAAAGTTGTAAAAAATAAAGTAGCACCGCCTTTTAAAATTGCTGAATTTGATATTATGTATGGAAAAGGAATTTCTAAAGCAGGAGAGATCGTTGATTTAGGTGTCGATTATGAAATCGTTAAAAAAAGTGGTTCGTGGTATAGTTACGGTGATACAAAACTCGGACAAGGACGTGATGCCGTCAAACAACTAATTTTAGATAACCCTGAGTTGGCGGAAGAGATAGAAGCCAAGATTGTAGATGTGATTAAAAATAAAGAATAAGTTAAATGCATGTAAGAAACATGCGCTTTCAAATAATAAAACAAACCTAAAACCCAGAACCCTTCAAGGGTTTCAAACCCTTGAATAATTTGGGTTTTAAATTTTTGTAGTAAAAAATGACCCAATCAGGAAAAATAGAGCTAATGGCGCCCGCCGGTAGTTTTGATTCACTTCAAGCCGCCTTAGATAACGGAGCCGATTCCATATATTTTGGTGTGGAACAACTCAATATGCGCGCTCGTGCTACGATAAATTTTACCCTAGATGATTTACATGAAATCACAAAGCGATGTAAAGCAAAAAATGTCCGTACGTATTTAACTTTAAATACTATTATTTACGATCATGATTTAACAGTTATTAAAACTTTAATAAATAAAGCTAAAGAAGCCGATATTACGGCAATTATTGCAATGGATCAAGCCGTAATTGCTTATGCTCGCCAAGTTGAAATGGAAGTGCATATTTCAACTCAAATCAATATAACAAACATAGAAACATTAAAATTCTATGCTTTTTTTGCGGATACCGTGGTGTTGAGTAGAGAATTGAGCTTAGGACAAATAAAAAAAATTACATCTGAAGTTATAAAGCAAGAGATAAAAGGTCCATCGGGTCGTTTAGTAGAAATTGAAGTTTTTGCACATGGCGCTTTATGTATGGCGGTATCGGGTAAATGCTATATGAGTTTGCATACGTATAATTCTAGCGCAAATCGTGGTGCTTGTAAGCAAAATTGTCGTGCTCCTTTTGTTGTAACAGATAAAGAAAACGGTTTTGAATATGAAATAGACAATGAATTCATCATGTCTGCAAAAGATTTATGTACCATTGATTTTTTAGATGAATTGGCAGATGCTGGTATTAATATCCTTAAAATAGAAGGACGTGGACGCGCACCGGAATATGTTGCAAAAACCATAAAATCATATCGAGAAGCAATTGATGCAATAGCTGACGGGACGTATTCTAAAGAAAGGGTGAAAATTTGGATGACAGAACTAGAAAAAGTCTATAATCGAGGTTTTTGGGGTGGTTATTATTTAGGTAGAAAATTAGGTGAATGGACAGATACTTCAGGCTCTAAAGCAACACAAAAGAAAATATATATTGGCAAAGGCGTACATTATTATCCAAAAGTGAAAATTTCAGAATTTCAGATACAAGCCTTTGACATGAAAATTGGAGATACATTGCTAATAACCGGCCCGACAACCGGTGCTCAAGAAATAGAATTAAAAGAAATGTATGTCAATGACTCAAAAAATTCTACAGCTAAAAAGGGAGATGTTGTAACGATGCCTACCTCTTTTAGAATTCGTCCCTCTGACAAACTTTATAAAATTGTTAAAACAGAAGTGTAACCGTTCAACCACATTACCCTTTTTTTTTCTCGTTAGTTGCGATTAATCAATTAAATTTCAAAATGCCCTGTATAATTTCAAAATATTTTTTTGTTTTACAATATTCAAATTGTAAGCATAGCCATAGCTATGGATAGAATTTTAAGTGAAGTAAAACGGAAAAAGATAAAGAAATTATCGGGTGTTTTTGTGTTTAATTAAGTCTTGCTTCTTAAGTCTTATAGCGGAGCGGTCTTATGTCTTTTATCGGACACTAATGAAAATATTACATTTTATAAACCCAATTTGCGGGGTTTTGTTTAAGAACATCTTTCCAAATTTGGAATTTTAAAATGGTCTTTCCGGTTACGATATCCGTATGAATTGTACCTAAGTTTTGTTTTATTTTTACTTTATCGCCTTTTGTGACCAAAACACTTTCTAAATTGGCATAAACAGTAATATAGTTACCATGCTGCACCAAAATTGACAAAATACCACTTTGAGGATTCTTTTGAACTGCCATTACTTTTCCATCAAATACAGCTCTTGCAGTGGCGCCATCATTGGTGGCTATGCGTACGCCGCTACTTTCAATTTTCACTCCAGAATTCATCGGGTCGGGTTGCCTTCCAAAACGCACTGTAACCAAACCATTTTTTACAGGCCAAGGAAGTTTCCCTTTGTTTGAGGTAAACTTTGCTGCTAAAACTTTGGCGGCAGGTGTCAAAGCAAAAGATTTTGACGTAGCTCCCGATTTTTTAATAGCTCCCTTAATTAAATCTTCTATTTGTTGCGTGAGTTTTCTTTCTGCACGTTGTTTTTTTCGTATTTGAGTGCTATATTTTCGTTTTTTCTTTCGGTATTTTTCAACTAAACTCTCTTGTTTGTCTTTCTCAAATATAATTTTTTCTTGTTCGTATTTCTTTTCATCTATCAGATTATTTTTGGTAATTTTTAAAATAGCTAAACTATCGTTCATCACCTGTAATTTCATCGCCTTAAGTTTAATAGTATCTCCTTGATTTTTTCGATATTGAGTGTATTGTTTCATATATTGAAAACGCTGAAAACCTTGGTAAAAACTATCTGATGATAATAATAACAGCAACCTATTTGCCTCTGATTTACTTTTGTAAGCTTTATAAATCAGTGCTGAATAATCTTTTTTTAAAACTTCTAATTCGTTGTGTAAAACTGAAATTTCTTTTATGTTTTTTTGAATATCGCCACCCAAGACAATTAATTCATCAGAAATTGTAGTAATTAAATCTTCACGTGTTGCAATTTTTTGATTCAAGTCTTTTACTTGATTGTTAAGACTTCTTTCTTTTTTTTTGGTATTATCAAGGTAGATTTTTATTTTATTAATTTCCTTTTTTAATGCAATTCTTCTTGCCTCTAATTTTTTACGACTCGATTTTTGTGCAAATGAAGGAGTTGCTATGAAAAACAATAAACAAAAGATAAATAAGAATCGAAAAAAGTGCTTCATAAAAAAATTAAAAATTAATCAGTTTATATATTGTAACGAAAAACAAAGGTACGTATTTTACATACCCTTAAAAGTAATTTTTTTATAACCTGTTGGAATACTAAAAGGGAAACGTAGATTTTCGTCAAATTGAATAGAACGAAACTCCATTTCAATTTGAGTTGTTTGTTTTGGTTGGATAGCGGATATTGAAATTGTTTTTGGAAAGTATTCCGCTGAAATACGTTCATATTTTGGATAGGCGACAACTAAGGTTTGATCAGGGTTTTTACTGCTGACCTTTTGCTTATCAAGTTTGTAATGTGTTGGATTTATCCAATAGAAAATAGCAAATAAAGCGTCTTGATTTTTAGGAGTTAGCCTATATGATTTTTCATCAATACTTTTAATAAATTTTTCATCAAGCGGTAATAAGCTCTGTCCTACAAGTAAATTTTGAAGTTGTTGGAAATTCAAGTCTGTTCCTAAAGCATTACTAATTAAGCTAAAATCGCCATCAAAATAAGTTCTTTTGATCTTTTCATAATACTGAACACGATTAGGTGTAATTTTAACTTTAGCAATAGGAAAACCCAAAAAGGAACCACTCATCCATATAACTTCATCCTTTTGCATACGGAGTTTGATAGATAAACTGTTAGATTGCTTTGAATCTTTGTAATGTGCTTTTATTTTTGCTTGTACTGTTTTTTTAGAAAATTTTGAACTATAATGCTTTTTTGCAATCTTTTTTGCAGAAAGCGTCATAGTAGATGAACCGGTAGATTTCATAGTTTTACAAGAACTAAATAATAGGATTATAATAAACCCTCCAAATATTAATCTTTTACTCATTATTAAATTTATATAAAGCCAAAGCAATCCTTACAATTTTTGTACCATTTGCTTATAATAATTGGCTTTAGTTGTATTTTTTACAGCTTCATATCCAACAATTAAAGCCTTGTACATTTGCTTCGTAAGTGTTGTGTTATCAAAAACATAATCTAAACCCGATTCCAAAACTGAAATAGCTTCTTTAAATTTTCCCAAACCATTTAAAGCAAGTCCTTTGTATAGGTATAATTTAGCTTGTGTCGGAAATAAGCTTAAACCAAAATCGCTATCTTCCAATAAATCAGAAAACTGCTGTGTTTGATATTCCTTTTTAAGAATTTCCTGTAAAACCGTATAATTATTATTATTTAAAAACTCTTTTTTTAAATCACTTAATTCTCTGTTTTCCAAAACCTTCTTATGATTGCTTTTTACAATTTGTTTTTTAGTTTTAAAAAAATATTTCTTATAAAAATCTAATAATAAAACATATATATACTTTTTATCTATTTCGGCAATTAAATCTTTTCCTTTTTCAATATTTTTTGTTTGATAATAATATTTTAATAGATTACCCGCTTCAGACGCTTTGGAAGCGTACAATTTTTTTTGAATTTTAATAGCTTCCGAATAATTATTTTCCTTATCAAAAATATCTCTTGACAAAGCCAATATCCAAAAAGCATCTGGCTCAATACTTAGTGCTTGATTACAATAGTGATGGGCTTCAATATATTGATTTAAGGCAAAGTGATTTTTAGCTAATTCAAAAAGCATGGGCACATTATCCGGAAAAAGAGTTTCACAAATAGCTAATGATTCTAGCGCTTTTTTGTGGTTTTCAATAGCTTTGTATTGTAGTGATTCAATAAAAGACTGCTTAAAAGTTAAGTAATTCTTTTCTTCATCTAATAATTCCTCTTGAAAAATGGGGACATTTGCTGTATCTTCCTCAGAATCATCTTGCGCGTAGGTGTTGAAGCTGAAAACCAGTAGCAATAAAATAATATTTAGCAGGAATTTTTTCATTTATTTTAATTGGGAAAAATCACCTAAACTTACACTTTTGAAATTCCCATTAAATTCTACGTTATTCCCAATCATTGCTTCGTTTAAATCAGCATTTTTTATCAATACGTTTTTTTGTATTAAAGAATTTTTAATAGTAGAATTTGTGACAGTTCCATTATCGCCCAACGAAACATAAGGACCAATGGTACAGTTTTTTAGTATCACATCATCACCGATGTAACACGGAGGAATTATTTTAGTATTTTCCAAAACAATTGAATCAGACACTAAATTTTCTCCTGCTTGTTGTGCATACTTCAGTATTTTTTGGTTCGTTTCAACAGTTACTTCTTTGTTGCCATTATCCATCCAATCTGTAACGGTTCCGGGTATAAATTTAGCTCCTTTTTGTTTTAAGTTTTCAAGTGCATCGGTTAGTTGGTATTCGTCTCCATTTCCTCTTAAATTATTATCGATCAAATAATCTATTTCATAACCCAAATTATCTCCTGATTTAAAATAATAAATACCAATAATTGCCAAATCAGATACAAATTTTTCCGGTTTTTCTATAAAATCCGTAATAATTCCTTCTTTAAGTTTAACCACTCCAAAAGCTTTTGGATTGGCGACTTTTTTTACCCAAATAATACCGTCATTTGTATTGTCAATAGTAAAATCTGCCTTAAAAAGCGTATCCGCAAAAGCAACTACACAAGGGCCTTTTAATAGCGTACGTGCTTGATAAATAGCATGCGCCGTTCCTAATGCTTCTTTTTGTATAAAAACACTTCCTTTTGCTCCGAATTTTTGAGCAATTTTTATTAATTGTTCTCCTGTATCTGCAGGAAAACCCTTTGAAGTAGGTCCAATGATAAAACCTATATCGGTAATATTTTGCCCAACAATGTTAACAATCTCCTCTACCAACCTTTGAACAATTGATTTTCCGGCAATAAGAGTTAGTGGTTTCGGAACGGTTAATGTATGTGGTTTAAGGCGGGAGCCAATTCCTGCCATCGGAATAATTATTCGCATTTTCTTCTGTTTTTTATTAAGTATCAAGTCGCTAAGATAGGGATATTTAATATCTTTAATTTCTTGCGATTGTATTTTTTCTTATGATAGTATTACAATGAATCTGCCTTCTAACAAAGTAGCTTCATCATTAATCATTCTGTCATATGGCAAAAAATATTAGACTTGTTTCATTTAGATTTAATACTTTTGAAAGTGATAATTCAAAACGATATAATATGAGTTTTATTTCACAATCCATTTTAGATTATGCTGAAAAGCATACGGAACCCGAATCAAAAATATTACAAGAATTACGAATAGAAACTTGGCAAAAAATACTTGCTCCCAGGATGCTTAGCGGACACCTTCAAGGTCGATTATTATCACTAATTTCTAAACTGATGCAACCTAAAATGATACTCGAAATTGGAACCTATACAGGCTATTCAACCTTGTGTTTGGCAGAAGGTTTAGCAGCAAATGGAATGATTCATACCATAGATAATAATGAAGAATTGGTAGATTTTCAAAAAAAATACTTTATAAAAGCTGGATTTGACACACAAATAATTCAACACACAGGTCCTGCTTTAGCAATTATTCCACAACTTAAATACAACTATGACTTAGTCTTTATTGATGCCGATAAGATTAATTATAACACGTATTTCGAACAAATAATTGACAAGGTTAATGTTGGTGGTATTATTCTGTCGGACAATGTATTGTGGGGCGGAAAGGTTGTTAAAACTCCTTTAAAAAATGATTGGGACACAAAATCAATTATCAACTTTAATACTAAGTTAAAAAAAGATAAAAGAGTTGAGATTTTACTCTTACCCTTCAGAGATGGTATTAGCATTGCACGCAAGCTATAATTACCAATAAAACATTTTGTCGAAAAAACTTCTCAATTATCAAAATTTATTATAAATTTGCCTAAAATAACCTTATTTAGTA
Source organism: Lutibacter sp. (assembly GCA_030599055.1). GTDB lineage: Bacteria > Bacteroidota > Bacteroidia > Flavobacteriales > Flavobacteriaceae > DQTL01. The sequence continues at coordinate 2,505 of JAUVOS010000039.1, read as the reverse complement.
AGGTTTATGTAATTTTAAAAATAATCCTAATTTAATTTAAAGTAAATCAAAAATGAGAAATTTAAAAATTGCCTTAATGGCTTTGTTAGTTTTTGTTGGCTTAAGCAACATGAATGCTCAGGATGAAAACAATCCATGGGCAATTAATTTTGGTATAAACGCCATAGATTATCACCCAACCGGTTATGAGGGTCTTATGACCAATCATAATAATGAAGGTGGTATGTTTCACGAGTTTTTTAACGTTGAGGATCACTACAACTATATCCCTACTATTTCTTCAATAAGTGTAGGTAGATATTTAAATAGTGGTTTTTCTCTAGAAGTTGGTGCAAATGTAAACAAGATAAGTATTGGGCCTAACAATCTAGAAGAAATTAATCCTGGCGATTTAGCTCTTTTAAATGTTGATGGACTTATTAAATATAATCTTCTTAGCTTATTTGGTTCAGAGGGTTGGTTCCAACCATACCTACTTGGTGGTGGTGGATATAACTGGCTTGACTGGGAAGGAGCAGGAACATTAAGTGGAGGTCTAGGGCTTAATTTATGGTTACATGAAAATGTAGCATTTAATGTGCAAACACAATACAAACATATGTTTGATGATCAATTTGCTCCATTTTTCCAACATAATTTAGGTTTATCAGTTAAGTTTGGTGGTACTGATTCTGATGGTGATGGTATCTTTGATAAAGACGATGCTTGTCCTCAAACATTCGGTTTAGAAGAATTTGATGGTTGTCCTGATACTGATGGTGACGGTATAAAAGATGGTGATGATGCTTGTCCAGAAGTTGCTGGCCCAGTTGAATTCAACGGTTGTCCAGACACAGACGGTGATGGTATCCCTGATGTAAAAGACGATTGTCCAAAAGTAAAAGGAACAAAAGCAAATAAAGGATGCCCAGATACTGATGGCGATGGTATCATCGATTCTAAAGATGATTGTCCAAAAGAAGCGGGTCCAAAAGCTAATAAAGGATGCCCATGGCCTGACACAGATGGTGATGGTATCTTAGACAAAGACGATGAATGTCCAAAAGTACCTGGTCTTGCTGAATTAAAAGGTTGCCCAGCACCTGTTGAAGTGATTACTGTAGAAGCTACTGAGCAATTAAATGCTTATGCAAAAACTATTTATTTCAATAGTGCTAAGTCAACATTTAAGCCTGGTGTAACTGATAAATTAGATGCTATTGCTGCGATTATGCAAGAATTTGATAGAGCTAATTTCTTAGTTGGTGGTCATACTGACAGCCAAGGTGCTGCAGCTTACAACCAAGGTTTATCTGAAAGAAGAGCAAATGCTGTTATGACTTACTTGGTAGGAAAAGGCGTTGCTTCTGGTAGATTATCTGCTGTAGGATTTGGTGAAGACTATCCGGTAGCTGATAACAAAACTGCTGCAGGTAGAGCAGAAAACAGACGTGTAGAAATAAGTTTGAGAAAATAATCTTAAACAAAATATAATTCTAAAAAGCCTTCCAAAATTTGGAAGGCTTTTTTTATTTCTTTCAGATAAAAACACGTAGGTTTGTATTTAATCAGAATATCCCTATGGAAGCTTTTCTTTTAAAAGTAATCAAGAATGTTTATGAAAAAGGTGTTGATTTATCACATTTGATTTTTGTCTTGCCCAATCAAAGAGCTGGGATTTATCTGAGAAAATACTATAAAAAACAAATATTAGAAACCAGTTTATTCCCTGAAATAATAACCTTTGATAATTTAGCAGAACAGTTGTCAGGAATTTATAAATCTTCTGCAATCGAATTACTTTTTGATTTCTATAAAATCTACACAAAAGAAACTCCAAAGCACAAAATAGATTCCTTTGATGTCTTTTCTAACTGGGCAATTACCATACTTAATGATTTTAATGAAATTGATGGCTACCTCATTGAACCGAAAGATATTTTTTTGAGCCTAAAAGAAATCAACAAATTACACAATTGGAATCCGAATACAGAATTGACAAAAGATTATTTAATTTTTTTTCAGAATTTGGAAAAATATTACCACGCATTTTATAAAAACTTAATTGATAAACAAAAAGGCTATCAAGGATTAATCTTTAAAGAAGCCGTAAAATCACTTCATAGTTTTATTGAAAATACCCACAATTATTTTGTTTTTGTGGGATTTAATCATTTGAAAACAAGTGAATCGCAAATTTTGCAAGAGCTTTTAGAAGCCGGAAAGGCATCAGTATATTGGGATATTCCAAAGAGTTTAATGTTGAATAAGCACCCAGCAGGTCAGTTTATTCGTCAATATCAAGCAGATTGGGCATACTACAAAAAGAAAAAGATAAATTGGATTACTGAAAAAGACTTTAATTCCAAGATTATAGAAATAATTGGAGTCCCTAAGAATGTTGGAATGATTAAATATGCAGGAGAATTAATTAATGCATCTAACGAGGCTGATGAAATAGCCGTGATACTTACAGATCAAAATGTATTACCCATTGTTTTAAATTCTTTGCCAAAAAATATTGAT
>JAUVOS010000083.1 GCA_030599055.1 Lutibacter sp. | reverse complement strand
TGTTATTTAGTTTTTAAGATTGTTTTTTTATAAAAGTTGTTCTTTTTTACACCATTGTATGGTTTCTTGAATGCTTTCTTCTAAGGTGTATTGTGGTTTAAAATTAAAATCAGTGAATAAATTATCACTATTGCAAAGCCAATTACCGATGCTAATTTCCTTGTATTTGTCAGTGTTTAGTGTTGGGATCTTTCGAAATATTAAACAACCGATCTTTTCGCTGACATACGCTATTGCTTTAACCAATATTTTAGGTAAAACAATGCGAATGGTTTTCTTATTTAATACTTTTTTTACAACTTCATTAAACATTAAGGCAGTATAATTGTTTAGATCTGATAGACAATATGATTTTGTAATGATATCAGATTCTAATGCTATAAAAGTCAAACTACATAAATCTTTTATATAAATAAGTGATAGTTGTTGTTCTTTTGACCCAATATACATTTCAAAACCTTGTTTTACATTTTTATACATAACCAAAAAATCTTTTTCACGAGGACCATAAACACCCGTTGGACAAAAGATTAAATATGGAAAGTTTTTTAGAGATTTTATATACTCTTCAGCTTTTAATTTACTTTTGCCATATAATGATATAGGTTTGGGTATATCGGTTATTTTTATAGGTGCCAATGTATCAGTATTGCCTGGGCCATAGGATGCTATACTACTTATAAACAGAAATTTATCAGGTATTTTTGCGGCTTCATATAAAACGTCTATGAAGTTTTTAGTGTATTGATAATTTATTGTTTCAAAGTCATCACTAGTACAAGATTTAGTAACACCTGCCGAATGAATGATATAATCAAACTTTGGGTGTTTGCTGAATATATTTAGCATTGCTTTTTTATTTGAAAAATCAAGTTCTAAAAACATAATATCAGGATGAGACAAGTAGATTTTACTACTTGTTTTTCGAATTCCAGCATAGACTTGATATCCTTTTTCTAAAGCCATATCAACCAAAAAACTACCGATAAATCCGCTTGCGCCTGTTATTAAAATCTTCTTCATTTCGATATATTCTTTTTGATATAAATTCTCCTTATAGTATGTTGGTGTGCATTATATTCATTAAACATTTGAAGTGATGGTTTATTATTTTCTAAAATATGGCTTGTAATTGCTTTTTTTACACCGCTATCGATGCAAGCTTGTGTCATATCTGCATAAAAAATAGCAGGAATTCCCTTGTTTTGGTATTCTGATTTAACAGCATGTAAAAGAAGGTCTATTGTATCATTTTTCTTCATGGCTCTTAATATGGGAATAAAACCAAATGGGAAAAGCTTTCCTTTTGCTTTCATCAATGCTTTTGATAAGGATAAAAAACTCAACCCGAAGGCTACTACTTCATCCTTTTCGTCCACGACAAAACCAACAAATTTTGGGTTAACCATAGAAAAATATTGCTTGGTATAATAAGCTATTTGTTTCTCTGATAAAGGAACAAACCCATATAAATCTTTATAGGATTCGTTTAGCGTATTAAACATACTTTTAGCATAAGGCAGTATTTCTTTTGCTTTTTTAACTTTAAGTAGCCTTAAATTGTATTTTTTCTTGGCAATTTCAGCTATACGGGTCACTTTTTCAGGAACTTTACTGGGTAAGTCAAATTTTAATTGCACCCAATCAACATCTTTTAGGTAACCCATTTTTTCGAGATGTTGGGGATAGTACTCATAATTATAAATAGTAGTTTGTGTGGCTATTTCATCAAATCCATAAACCAACATCCCTTCTAAATCTAAATCTGTAAAACCTAAAGGGCCGTGAAGTGCTGTCATCTTTTTTTCTGCTGCCCAATCTTCTACAGCTTTAATCAAAGCACTAGAAACATTATAATCATCAATAAAATCGATCCATCCAAAACGCATGTATTTTTCTTTCCAAATTTCATTTGACTTATGGTTTAGAATACCTGCTATTCTACCTACAATTTTACCTTCTTTATAAGCCAACCAATACTTTGCTTCACAAAAGTCAAAGGCAGGGTTCTTACTAGATATTAACGTAGATTTTTCAAAAGCATGTAATTGCGGCACTCTGTAATCATTATCTTTATATAGTTTATCTTGAAAAGTAATAAACTTATTCAAGTCTGATTTTGATTTTACTTCTTTTATGATTACTTGTTCCATATTGTATGATTTATTGATAAAACAGAAGTCTATTATCGACTGGTTTTTATACTTTATTTATTTTCAATTTCTTTACGACATTGTACTAATCTAGCAACAGCAAAATCAATTTGCTCATGGGTGTGTGTTGCCATTAAAGAAAACCGAAGCATAGCATTTTCCTTTGCTACAGCAGGATGCACTACAGGGTTAACATATACACCCAAATCTAACAATCTTGTTGCATACTGATATGTTGTTATGTTTTCCCCTATATAAATAGGAATAATAGGTGTATCACTACTGCCAATAAAAAAACCTTCTTGTTTAAGAGACGAAGAAGCATAGTGTGTGTTTTCCCATAGTTTTTCTATTCTTTCGGGTTCATTTTTAATAATTTCTAAAGATTTTAATACCGTTGCGGCAGAAGCTGGGGGAATTCCCGCACTAAAGAGTAGCGAACGTGCTTTGTGTTTTATAAAATTGATTGTCTCAAAATCTCCTGCTATAAAGCCTCCTAAAGATGCTAAAGATTTGCTAAAGGTTCCCATAATTAAATCTACCTTATCGGTTACACCAAAATGAGAAGCTGTTCCAGATCCATGTTTACCTATAACACCTGTTGCATGTGCATCATCAACCATTACAGAGGCAGCATATTTATCTGCTAAGGCTGTTATTTTATCAAGTTTTGCAATGTTGCCTTCCATACTAAAAATACCATCTGTAATAATAAGTATGGCATTACTCTGATCGGCTTTTTTAAGAATTCGCTCTAGATCAGCCATATCATTGTGTTTATATCTCAGTGTTCTTGCATGCGCAATACGACAACCTTCAATAATAGAAGCATGATTCTTTTCATCTATAATTATTAAATCATTTCTTCCTACAATGCTAGGGATAGTTCCCATATTTACTTGAAACCCTGTACTAAATACAGTTACTGCTGGTTTATTGATAAAAGATGCTAATTCACTTTCTAATTTTTCGTGTAAATCAAGGTTTCCATTCATTAATCTTGAGCCTGATGCACCTGTTCCGTATTTATCAAGCGCTTCTTTTGCCGCTTGTATAACATCAGGATGGTTGGTTAACCCCAAATAACTATTAGACCCAAACATAAGTACTTTTTTACCACCGAGCACAACTTCTGTATCTTGTCCTGTTTCAATAGGATGATAAAACGCATACAATCCTTGATTCATTAAGGCTTGTGGTAGGGTAAATTCTGCTAATCTTTTTTGTAATAATTTCATCATCTAAATAGTTTAAAAATCAAACTTAAATCGAGCTCTTACTCCGTATTCAGAGGCATTAGGGTTTTCTAAATATGTGAGTCTTTTTACTAAATCAACTCTAAAAAACTTAAAAATATTTCCCAAACCAACACTTGCTTCCATATATGGTTTGTCTTTTAGAGAGTATGTAGTGGTGTTGCCATCTGCATCTGTAGGAAATTGCATTAGACCTGCTGTAACTTCTGGGTTGTTTTGGTCAGAAACACTCCCATATATTCCTTTAAATGAAACTATAGAACGCCATTTTAATTTTTTAAATAAAGGTATTCTATTCATTATAAAGCCATTGAAATGATGTTCTGCAAATAAACTAACGTATTGATCGTTGGCAAACTCAAGGAAATTCATCATATTGTAAGAACGCAATTGATACGAATAGGTTTGATTGGCACGCGGTAAATCTAGTAATGGAAAAGGAACTTCTCCAAATATTTTACCTGATTCAATTTCTGTATTTGTATAGCCTAATGGGGCGATGTAAAAACGTTTAAAACCATTAAATTTTAGTTTGCTATAAGTATAATCGGCATTAAATACATCTTTTATCCCTTGTGTATAAGACAACTGAAAAATAGGGTCAGCAGTTATTATAGGTGTTTTATAATCCATGCCTTGTATAAATTTTTCATTGGGTGCAAAACGGATTTTAGCAACCACTTCACTAGATGTAACAGTATTCGTTGTACGTCCATCCTCATAAATAAAATTGAGTGTTCCTCCTGGTTCTTGTTGCATATTTCTTAAAGACAAGCTTGTTGAAAAACCATTTTTCCAATCGCTATGATGCTCTAATTTATACATACGGTTATACACTATTTTATCTGCAACCCCTCGTTTAAAAGACAATAGAAAATTGTCTTCATTAATAAATTCCACTTCCATACCTGGGAAGTTTGTTTCGTATTGATATTGTGCTGACACAAAATGCTTGGGGTTTTCTTTTAAAGGTTTATTGTTAAGCGACCATGTTGCTTTGGCTGAATATTTGAATTTTTCATCTTTAAAACCATATATTCCATAAGCTTCTAATCTGAATTTTTCGCTGAGTTTGTTACTCGTTTTCCCTCCAAACCTCAAGCGTAAACCTTCTACGTCATTAAAGCTATAAAAAGTATTAACAGGACCAATATCTATTTTATCAAAATTCCAATAGCCTGTTACGAATAAGGTTATTATGTCCATAGTTCTTCTAAAAGCAGGTACTTTTTGCACGCTATCTAGCATCGTGTAAATGTTGTTTTCTTTAGCTGTTAAGGCTACAGTTCTTGATTCTTTCCAAAATTTAGCATCTCTTTTGTTGTAATTTATAACATTGACAACTTTTTCTATTCCTTTATAAACACGATCTTTTCTTACTTTGTTTAGTGCAAAATTATCGTAGTGAATCGTTTTTCGACCAAACATACCAATTCCTTTTTTACGTAGATTTAAATCAACTATGAGCTTGTCAGATGTTATCATCCACGACTTGTTATCAATAAAAGAAAACTCTTGAATAATTTGAAGGTCTTTTATGAAATTCAAATTGATGTCTTTTGAAATTTTTAAATCTGCCTTTACTACGGCATACCTATCATCATTAGTGATATAGAGATTTCCTGTAAAAGCTAAATCTTGCTTGTTTCTGGGTCTAAAGAAAAGTTTGATGCAGTTATAACCATTTATGTCTAAAGTATCATTGATATAAAACTTGTAAACAGATGGTGCCATTACAGAAATAGGACTCACAAACTGATTGGTAAGTAACATTACATTATTGTCATACAAATCAATATCTTGATACATTTCATCAATCATATTACCAACACCTTCACTATCTATATAATCCTCAAACCCAGTGTTGTTAGTGCCTAAAATATATGTTTTTTGTTTTTTTGGATTCTTTCGGTAGTATATTTTTGACCTTGTTTCTTTTAGGAAAATAGGTAAAAATGGTTTCCCATTTACTTTAGAAGTATCTACAGAATTAAAGATAAACTGAATATCTTTGAATACTCTCTTTTTTTGAAAGTCTTTAGTAACATTGTTTATATCAACTTGGTTTTTTTCATATTTATCGTATTCGTAATAATCTAAACTTTCTTTTCTGTTTGCATTTTTATTCTTAACAATTTTATGAATGAGTTCAACAGCTAGATTGTCTTTATTTCTGTATCTTTTTTTCTTTGTTTTTAATACAATTTCTTCTAGTTGGGCATGCTCTGGTTCTAACTGAAAATCTAGGATTTGTTTTTTGTTTAAAATAACATTTTTTGTTTGAGTAATATATCCAATAAAAGATACTTCTATTTTACTAGATGCCCATTGTGTTTCTATACTATAGTTACCATTATCATCAGTCGTAGCTCCTATATTCTTTCCTGCAAAAATAACATTTGCAAAAGGCAATGGCTCTTTTGTTTGTGCATCAATAATTTTACCTTTAACACGTGTCATTTTTTGGGCATATCCATTTATAGTAAACAATGCTGATACAACCAACAAGATAACAAGTGTGTTATTTTTACTTTTCATTTTATTTAAAAACAAAGTATTTATATAATACATAATTAAACCCTATTCCTACCACTATAGCTACTATTACTTTAGCTATTACATGTTCTAAATTAGTGTGTTCTACCATTAAATACAAACCCCAGGTATTTAATAAAATACTGCCTACCCAAACAGGTATATATTTTATAGCTTGGCTACTCATTCTTTTGTCTTTACTAACAAAAGCCCAATTTCGTTTTAGAACAAATGCTATAATGCCACCACTAACAGCACTTATAAAAGTTGCTAAAACATACCAAACATTAAGTACTTGAGACAATAGTATAAATAATAAAAAGTCTATTGCTGTAGCTACTAATGCTACTACATTATATCTAAAAAAGGACGTTAATGCTTTGGGCTTATTTGTCATTATAGCATATCAAAAAAATAGAGTCCTTGTAAAACAAGTAGGCTGTAAACACCTGCTAAAATATCATCAAGCATCACGCTCCAATCGTTATTCATCTTATCAATACTCCTAATAAATAAGGGTTTAGAAATATCAAAAACACGAAATATAATAAAGGCATACAAATAATAATGCCAATCTAAAGGCATCGCAAATACCGCAATCCACACACCAACAACTTCATCTATTACTATTTTCCCTGCATCGTGTGACCATTCTGTATGTACTTTTTTTATACTGTAATTAGCTTGTAATGTAACCAAAACAATAACAGCAAGATTGAGTACAAGAATAATGGGTTGTGCTATATTTAAACCTATTAACCAAAGGTTAAAAAAATAGAACACTACAATTCCTAATGCTGCACCAGCAGTTCCTGGCGCAAAAGGGGAATAACCTGTACCCAATCCTGATGCTATGAGTTTGTGAATTTTCATTTATTCTTCTTCGTAATAATCAAGCCCTAAATGATTTATTAAAGTTTCTCCTTTTAAATGTCGCAATGTATTCTCAAATTTTATTCTTTGTAAGAATATATCGTGTAAAGGTTCTAAACCTTCTTTGGTTTGTGGCGCTTTAAAGTAGAAGGAGAGCCATTCTTGAATTCCTTTCATATCTGCTCGACTTGCTAAATCCATAAAGAGGGCTAAATCAAGTACTACTGGTGCTGCAAGAATAGAGTCTTTACACAAAAAATTAATTTTGATTTGCATCTTATAGCCTAACCATCCAAATATGTCAATATTATCCCAACTTTCTTTATCATCACCCTTTGGCGGATAGTAATTTATACGTACTTTATGATACATATCTTTGTATAATTCAGGGTATTTATCTGATTCTAATATACTATCTAAGACACTTAGTTTAGACACTTCTTTTGTTTTAAAAGAATCGGCATCGTCTAAAACTTCGCCATCTCTATTTCCTAAAATATTTGTAGAAAACCAACCATCAATACCTAATAAACGTGTTTTTAAACCAGGTCCTAAAATTGTTTTCATCAAGGTTTGTCCTGTTTTAAAATCTTTACCAGCAATAGGTACATTTTGCTCAATAGATAAATTTACTAAAGCAGGTATATCAATAGTCAGGTTTGGGGCTCCATTGGCAAAAGGCACCCCACTTTTAATAGAAGCATAAGCATAAATCATACTTGGCGAAATGTCAGGATCATTTTCTATTAAACCTTTTTCAAAACTTTCTATGGTTTGATGTACGTCAGATTCTTTGATATAAATCTCTGTTGAAGCACACCAAACAGTTACTAGACGGTCGCAGTTGTTTTCTTGTTTAAAATTTTCCATATCCACCATGAGCGCCTTAGCATAATCCATATTAGTGGCTTCCTTTTTTACATTTTCACCATTTATGTTTTTAACGTATTTAGGATTAAAAACGGCTTTCATTGGCTTAATAGCCGATAATTCATCTTTAAGTGAATAAAGTAAATTTTTATCTAGCACTCCTGCTCTCATAGCTGCATCATAGGTGTTTTCAGAAAAAATATCCCAACCACCAAAGACTAAATTATCAAGAGAAGCTAAGGGTACAAAATCTTTTATATCTGGGTTTAGGTTCTCTGTTCTTTTGCCTATTCTAATTTTTCCCATCTGAGAAATAGCCCCAAATGGTTTTCCTAAGCCTTTTGTGGCAGCAATAACACCTGCCATAAATGTTGTGGAGACTGCACCCATGCCTGGTGTTAGTATTCCTAATTTTCCTGTGGGACTTTTAATATTAATTTTTGTATTCATTGTATATTTATTTAAATTGTTAATTTACATGTTTTTATGACAATAGTTTAACCTTTGAAATGCGGTGTAATTTGTAAGAACCGCCATAACAAAAATAGGAATTGTAAATATGGATATATTTTCAATTAGTGGAAAAGGTAACCAATCTACACTTAGTTTAAAAATACCTGTATAATGTGATATTACACCGTATAATATGGCTGATATACCTATGGTTAAAACTCTTTCTGGACGTTGCATAATACCGATGCTACACTCTGTTCCTAAGCCTTCTGCTCTTGCTCTGGTATAACTGACCATTATTGAGCCTATCATAGCAATAAAGGCAAAAATTCCACTTAAGAAATAATGATAAGAAACCAGATAGTAGGCTATACCAAAAAACATAACCATTTCGCTATATCTATCAATAACGGAATCGAACAAAGCACCAAATTTTGTCATATTATTGGTTTTTCGCGCCAATTGTCCATCAAGCATATCAAAAACGCCTGCTAATAATAGAATAATACCAAACCATGTTATATACCTCGTATCTTCCATACGACCCATTTCAGCACCTGCAATTAATACAATAGTTGCTATAATGGTGATTATAAAACCTATTATGGTAATTCCATTTGGCGTTATTCCTGTTTTAGTAAATAAATTAATAACAGGGTCTAATAGTGTATAAGCACCTTTTTTTATTTTATTCCAATTATTACTTAGTGACATTTTTCAGTTTTTTTACCTTATTTAAGAGAAACTCTCATTTACAAAGATAAGCCTCCTTGAATAACTATACCAAATTGTTTATTACTTTTATATATTTAATTATTATTTAATCGTTTAGTGGTTATTGTAAAATAGGAAAAGGCTAAAAACACTAATGTGACTCCCATTCTAAATCCAATTGCTTTTATAGTTTTTTGCATATAAATACCGCCAGAATTAACATGAATATAAAACCCAATAGCACCTGCAATCAAAACTAAAAAAGCAATACCCAATATTTTACTAGTCCCTATTTTTTTTGTAAAAAACCCATAAGCAGCAAATAGATAAAGTAAACTAGCAATAAAGTTTGCCCAAATGATGGGCATTACATAATCTCCTTGTTTGGCTCTCATATCAAATAAATCAAATAGTACAGAGCCACTTAAATATAAGGTTAAAAGGCCAAAAGCGGCTAGTAAGATTCCGAGTATAATAGTTATAGTATTTTTCATTGTTTTTAGTTTATTTTTAAGACGTAAAGGCTATTATTATTAAATTATTTTTTTATATATCAATCTTGACGCTTATTTGAATGCTCTTTTTTTGTGCTAAACTATTCCCAAATAATTGAGATTTATAACTGTTGACTATCGTTCTGTGATTAAAAGGCTAAACGCATTTCTAATCGAGCTGTATTAAAATCATTAGGTAACAAATCGGTACTTACGTGACTTCCTACCAAAGTTACTTTTAAGTGATTTTTAAAAAGCATGATGCCTGCTTCAATATTTTGCTCATTTGTGTTCGCCTTTTCTACTTGCCCTACTCCTTTTACAGCTATGTGAAATTTTAATTTTCCAGGGAAACGATGCTTTACAGCAGCTTGCCAGAGCGGAAAATCAACAGCATCCAAACGCATAATCTCACCTAAAAACAGATTGCTAAATAAAGGTTGAAAAAGCGCATCATCGTCAATATTTAGTTGCCCAATATAAGCGGCACTAACCTTTGTGTTAGACGCATCGTTCCATGTAAAATTTCGACCTAATTTAGCAATGTAAGCTAATGAGTTATGGTGTTGCATGCTTTGATAAACCCCTCCTGTTTGAAAAAAGAATTCTTTAGGCAATGCAAAATCTACTAATGAACCCACATATATTTTGTTTTTAGGGATATATTCTTCTTGTCCGAATTCGTCATAAAGTATTAAAGC
>JAUVOS010000267.1 GCA_030599055.1 Lutibacter sp. | reverse complement strand
CTTGCCGTTGTAGCAATTACGCATTCTGAAAATATGATAGCATTTGAACAAGCTGCTGCAGATAATTTTATGAACTTGGGAATCAATTCTAATCTATACTTGTTAAGTATGATTTTGATGTTTGCAATTGGGCTTTTGTTTATATTCTTCGGCGTAAAAGCAATTCACAAACGTAGCATAACCAGCTTATTGACAAGTCGTAAAAAATTAGATTGGAAACGCGTATTTTTTGCTTTTGGAATATGGTTTTTATTTTCTATAGCAGTACTTTCTTTTGATTATTTTAGTGCCCCTGAAAATTTCGTTTGGAATTTTAAACTTGTTCCATTTCTGATATTAGTAGCCATTTCTCTATTCTTTTTGCCTTTACAAACTAGCTTTGAAGAAGTTTTGTTTCGCGGTTATTTGATGCAAAGCCTTGGAATTCTCGTCAGAAATAGATGGTTTCCCTTACTATTTACTTCCATTGCTTTTGGTTTGCTACATTCCTTTAACCCGGAAGTAGAAAAACTAGGATATATGGTTATGGTATATTATATCGGAACAGGATTTTTATTTGGTATTACCACATTGATGGATGAAGGCTTAGAACTCTCATTGGGTTTACACGCAGCCAATAACATAGTTGCCGCCGTTTTTGTAACCACCAATTGGACAGTCTTTCAAACAGATGCGTTACTAATAGACACCTCCGAACCTAGCTTAGGTATGGAGACCTATATTCCTGTTTTTGTAATCTATCCTCTTTTACTCCTTATTTTTTCAAAAAAGTATAAGTGGCGTAACTGGACAGAAAAATTATTTGGAAGAATTGAGAAACCTATTATTCAATTGGAAGATAAATCTCAGTCACCCAGTTCGCAGGATTAGCAGAATCTGTATGTCCTTTGCGATAAACCTCAAAAGGTTTCCCTTTTTCCGGAACAATTAATCCTTCTTCTTTTGCAAACTCGAAGGCTTTCTCCCACGTTTTGTCTAAAAATTTGTAAGCTCCCTGTAAAGTAGTTTTATGATAAGTACCTGATTCCATAAAGGCTAAAGCAATATTGCCTCCGGGATTCACACGTTCTCCTACTGGAATACAACTTGAAAATTCTACTCTTTTATTCTCCTCGTCATATTTGTGATAAAGTGTAAAAATATCTCCTGCACGCGGATAACTCTTTTGTAACGCATAGATTAGTACTTCTGGTAACATTTCATCTAATTTAGCATCTTTTTCATCAAAAGCACATTCGGTAGTTAGATGGATATAATAACCACCTCCATATTCTACAACACCACTACTTGTAATGCTGTAATTATCCATTTCGGCTTGTAGATAAGTATCCAAATTATTCAATCCGTTTTCAAGTATTTGTCCAAATACTTTTTTGGTATCTCCAATTAAGAGAAAGAAAGCTTTAGAACTAAAATCTAATTTTCCTTTTTTAACCCAAGTTACTTTTGTCTCGTTATTTATATTTTCAAATTCCCAATAAAAATCTGATTCTCCACGTCTATCTGTGTAAATTTTTTGTGTTAGAGATTTATTTCCAACTAATTCAATGGTTTTAATGCTTCCATCTCCTTCAAGTCTGCTATTCCAAGAATAAGCTCCATCTATTCCTGAAGTTTTTTCAGGATAATTAGAGGTAAATGTATCATCTCCCTCATGCCATGGACCCCAATTTTTCCATGTTTTATATTCACTAACAGTGTTAAAAACTACGCTTGTTGGTGCTTTTATTAATTTGCTCCTTTTTACTTCATAACTACTTGGTTTGGTCGCAACAAAAATGGAAAAAGCTATTACTATAACCGCTAATACAGCTATAATTCTAAAGAATGTTTTCATTATTAGATTGTTAAATTTAGAAGGCAAAGGTAAAAATAAAAATACTACTTTTGAGCAAACACTTTTTGTATATAGCTTTATGCTATACTCTATTAAATCAAATAGTATGAAAAAACAATTAATAGCAGTCAGTATATTTCATAAAACCTACCATTTAGCGATACGTAACAAACCTACTGTTGCTTTTTCTAGTGAGCAATCATTGCTACGTTATAAACTGATGCGCGAAGAAAATGAAGAATACCTGGAGGCCGCTCAAAATAAAGATATTGAAGAAGTAGCCGACGCACTTGGCGATATGCTATATATTTTATGTGGGACTATTTTAGATCACGGTTTGCAACACAAAATTGAGGAGGTTTTTGATGAAATCCACCGAAGTAATATGAGTAAATTAGATAATGACAACAAACCTATTTATCGTGAAGACGGCAAAGTTCTTAAAGGTCCGAATTACTTTAAACCAGATATAAAAAATATATTGGAAAAATGATTTTAGTTTTTAGGCTTTAGTCAATAGTCAATAGTCTTTAGTCTTTAGTAGTTTGTTAAAAACTGAGAACTAAATATTAAGAACTGAGAACTGAGAACTGAATACTGAGAACCGAAAACTAACTAGTAATTAGCTGCACTCACTTTATAACGCCATCCAAGTGGATCATCGGCGAGATTATATTGAATGT
>JAUVOS010000034.1 GCA_030599055.1 Lutibacter sp. | reverse complement strand
CTTCACGATATGAAATTGGCTGTAGAAACTGTGCGTGAATTGAAAAAAGACTTCGGGGTAGTTATTAATCGTTTTGGTATTGGTAACGATGATGCAATTAAATACTGTCATACAGAAGGTATAAAGATACTAGCAAAAATCGCTAACAATCGTCGTATTGCTGAATTATATTCAGAGGGTAAATTGTTATATACTGAAATACCTGAGGTTAAGCATCAGCTTAAAAAGATAGCATTCTATATTCAGTTAATAAAAGAAAAAAGTGTTGTATGAAAGAGATAGTGGTTATATCAGGAAAGGGAGGAACAGGTAAAACGTCTCTTACAGCATCTTTTGCTCACTTGGAAGGTGAAAATATAATTGTTGCTGATTGTGATGTGGATGCAGCAGATATGCACTTGTTACTACAACCAGATTTTTCTATAATAGAAGATTTTTACAGTGGTGAATTGGCGTATATCAATCAAAACGAATGCATACAATGTGGAATATGTGCTGACGTTTGCCGGTTTGATGCTATTCCCGTAATAGAGGGAAAATATATTGTTGATGCATTAAGTTGTGAAGGATGTGGCTATTGCGCACGGATTTGCCCTACAGACGCCATCATAAATAAGGATTTGAATGTTGGAAAATGGTATATTTCTAATATCAAAACCGGTAGTACCATGGTACATGCAAAACTGGGAATAGGTGCTGACAATTCAGGTAAGTTGGTTGCAAAAGTGAAGAGTAAAGCCGAATATATTGCTGAAGAAAGACATAAAGATTATGTTATAGTAGATGGTTCACCCGGTATTGGATGCCCTGTTATTTCGTCGATTTCTGGAGCCAATTTTGTGGTTTTGGTAACCGAACCTTCGGTATCAGGATTACATGATTTAAAACGTGTATATGAGTTAGTTAAAAAATTTAAAATCAAGGCAGGTTGCATAATTAATAAATCTGATATCAATGACAGAATCACAACTAAAATTTTAGAATTTCTTCATAAAGAAAATATTGTTCACATTGCCAACCTACCTTATGATGAAGATTTTACCAAAGCAATGACCAACGGGCAAACTATTGTTGAATATTCAGAGAATCATTTAAAGGAATTAATAACTGATAGTTGGGAAATAATTAAAAAAAACACTAATAATTAAATATATGAAACGAGCATGTCCTAATTTGACACACGAGGAAATGACTAATAGCGAACAGCATGTGTCACCTATAAAAATTAAAATTTAGACACATGAAAATAGCTTTTACAACAAAAGGAATCAATTGGGACGCATCGATGGATTCTAGATTTGGACGTACCAAATACTTTCTTATTTATGATGAAAATAAACAAGATTTTTCACATTTAGACAACCGAGACTCGGAAAATGATGCACATGGTGCAGGACCTAAAACCGCACAAAAGATTTTTAAATTAAACCCTGATGTTCTTATTACAGGTAATGGTCCAGGGGGAAATGCATCTAAAGTGATGGAAAAAGGGGGTATTAAAATATATATTGGAGCAGGCAATATGACCGTAAAGGAAGCCTATGAAGCCTATAAAAACGATTTGTTAAAACCCTTTTAATAGCATCATTATCAATTGGAAATTAAATTTCACTAAGACATAAACAGGAAATAATTCTGCGTATTCGGTCTTTGTTGTGTCAATGACCCATGCGAGTGTTTCAAAGGAGGATAAACTGGCTGAGCAGATTACAAATGGGTTAGATATTCAGTTAAAATTGAAAATGTAGAAGATATTATTGCTGACCTTGAGCGTGCTTTGAATAAAATTATATAACAAAAAGTAAAATGAAGAAAAAAACAAAAATCGGAATCATTATTTGTGACCGGTATCGAAATTGTGCCGGTGGAAAATGCTTTAGGGCTTTGGAAAACAGAGAAGGAGCATTTGATAGGTATGGCAAGGATGAAAAGGTAGAAATAGTTGGTTATACTAGTTGTGGAGGATGTCCCGGTGGAAATATTGAATATGCTCCTGAAGAAATGAAAAAAAACGGTGTCGAAGTGATTCATTTTGCTACCGGTTTTGTAGTGGGCTACCCACCTTGCCCTTACATTGACCATTTTAAACGATTTATTGAGGAGAAATATACTTTGAAAGTGGTTGTGGGAACGCATCCCATTCCTGAAAAATACAGGATTACCCATTCAAAACTCGGTACATGGAATTCACCGGAATGGGAAAAATTTATTCAACCTACAATGACAGATAAAAAAACACGTTTGTCCTATAATTAGGTTTTAGAAACTCATTATATATGAATTTTGTACATTAAATGAACCGGTAGAGATATTGTGTTTTAAAGAAATAAAAATAAACAATTTTTGTAAGTTTTGTAGCTTGAATATAGGTGTTGTTAGTTACTTTTTTTACTTGAATTAATGACTAGGGTTTTAGAAAGGTTATCGTGCCAACCAGATGAACTACCTAAAAAGGATAATCCGTCAAAGGGTATGAGTCTAGATAATGTTCTCCATAAAATGCTGTTAAAACTTGGTTTATTTCCGTTTTCATCAACTACAATAGTTTTAGTAATTAATTTACCTATCGTTTTTCCAGTGTAAAATTCAAATAATAGATAATATAAAGTAGTAGTTACGTATGCTACTAAATATACAAATAATTGATTTTGTAATAAAGAGTTAACAAGAATAAACATCAGCAATATGTTTATAACCGTTATCAAAATAAACCTTACGATATAGTCTATTATGAAATTAAGAAACCTTTTTTCTTTGCTTGCTGTATTGTTTAATAATTTAGTTTCTAACTCTTGCTGTTCAACTTGAGAAGATATAGCTTCATTTACACTGTAGTCCTCACAAGACTCAGTGAAATCTGCTTTTTCATTTGTCAAATTACAGATAAGACCTTTTGTCAAATCCATTTTTTTATGATTACATTTTTTACAAAATTTTATTTGTTCCTCTCTTTTCATATTGTAATAATTGTAACTAACGTAACGATATACTTTCGTTTTAATGAAGTATATCTAATGATAAGCGAAGTTCGACATTAAAAATGAAAAAGTCAAGCATCGCTTTAATAAATAAATATTTTTAACTAATTTAATATTGCCATAAACCAAAACTAGTATTTTTTGTAAATTGGCACAAACTTATAAAAGTGTCAAAAATAAGTCCCTATACCGTTTATAGCGCTTCGGCTGGAAGTGGTAAAACCTTTACTTTGGTAAAAGATTATTTGCAAATCTTATTGCAAAATAGGGATGCGTATCATTTTAAAAAGGTTTTGGCCATTACGTTTACAAACAAGGCGGCGGCTGAAATGAAAGAACGGGTCGTGACTACATTACAAGCATTGGCACAAGGTCATGATACAGAAATGTTGCAACCCATTCTAAAAGCAACAGGTTTAGATAAAGTTACGATTCAAAAAAAATCTCAAGTACTAATTGAAGCAATTTTACGTGAATATTCGTCTTTTAATATTACTACGATAGATAGTTTTACACATCGAATCATCCGTAGTTTTGCCTACGATTTTGGTTTGTCTATGAGTTTTGATGTTGAAATGGATGCAAAAGTACTTTTACAAGAAGCCGTAGATGCGGTCATAGCACAAATAGGTGTTGATTCTAAATTGACCAAAGCTTTAATTGCTTTTTCACATCAAAAATCAGATGATGATAAATCATGGGACATAAGTAAAACACTTTTTCATTTTGCAGAGATATTGCTAAAAGAAACCGATAAACAAGCCCTAAAAAGCATTTCGCATCAGGGTTTTGATAACTATATTACGCTTCAAAAACAATTGGATAAAAAACTTGCAATAGCAAGCGCAAGAATACAAGAAATCGGAAAATCAGGATTGAAAATTATTGAGGAATCTGATTTAAAACCTAGTGATTTTTATAGTTCCATGTTCCCAAATCATTTTAAAGCACTTGCGTATGATTGGAAAAAGGCAAAGTTTTTTGACCAAAATACCTTATGTCAAAAAGTTGAGGATTCCATTTTTTATAAAAAATCGACAAAGGATGAAGTAATAGCGAAAATTGAAAATATATTGCCGCAATTATTAGATTTATACGCGCAGTCAGAACGATTATTTAGTAAATTGAGTCTGTTTCAACTCTTTAGAGAAAGTCTTGTCCCTATGTCAGTGCTTTCGTATGTACACAATGCTTTAGAAGAAATTAAATTAACAAATAATGTGCATTTAATAAACGAATTTAATGAGTTGATTTTTAACAAAATTCAAAATGAACCAACGCCGTTTATTTACGAACGCTTAGGCGAGAAGTTTCAACACTATTTTATTGATGAAATGCAAGACACTTCAATATTGCAATGGAAAAATTTAACCAAACTCATTGAAAATGCGCTTTCGGAAGAAGGAGGAAGTCTGTTGTTGGTTGGTGATGCCAAGCAAGCAATCTATCGTTGGCGTGGTGGTGAATCTGAACAATTTATCGATTTGGCAGATCCTAAGAAAAAAGGACCTTTCCAAGTGGAAAAACGAGTAGAACATCTCGACACAAATTATCGTAGCTTTTCAGAAATTATTAATTTTAATAACTTGTTTTTTCAGCATATTTCTGGTTTGTTGCAAAACGAAACCTATGCAAAATTATATAAGGAGGAAAACGATCAGAAAACAAATTTAAAAAAGGGTGGCTATGTTCAAATAGACTTTATTAATTCTAAAGAGGCTAAAAAAAATGAGGATCCAGATTACGATATACTTTATCCTAAAAAAGTACTGGAAACCATTCAAAATTTAGACGCTTCTTTTGAATTAAAAGACGTTTGTGTTTTGGTGCGTAAAAAAAGTCAGGGTGTAGCCATTGCTAGTTATTTAAATGAAAAAGGTATTGCAATCATTTCGTCAGAAAGTTTGTTGTTGGCTTCTAGTGCAAAAGTAGATTTCTTACTAAATATAATGCAATCTATTTGGCAACCTGAGGATCAAAAAAGCCGGTTTAAAGTAGTGTATTATTTATACGAACAAACACAAACTTCAATTGACAAGCATCAGTTTCTAAATGATTTGGTACACTTAGATGAATCGAAATTATTCAAGGCGTTACGGTCTTATGATTATTATTTTGACAAGGCTGTATATATTCAAAAATCTCTTTATGACTCCATAGAATACAGTATTAGAGTGTTTAAACTTGCTGAAAAATCAGATGCTTATTTACAGTTTTTCTTGGATGAAATACTTGATTTCCAGATAAAGCACGGCAGTGATTTGGCAAAATTCTTAATTCATTGGGAGCAACAAAAAGACAAGTTGAGTATCAGTATGCCTGAAGGTGAAAATGCAGTACAAATTATGACCATTCACAAAGCAAAAGGCTTGCAATTTCCGGTTGTTATCTTTCCTTATGATATGAAAATAAATCAACAAATTCAACCGAATATCTGGTATCCTATCACAGAGCCTGAGAAGTATCAGGGATTTAAAAAAATGTTAATTCCGTATCGTGAGAATTTAAAATATACCGATGAAACAGGTGCTCAATTATACCAAGAACGTCAAGAAATGCTCGAATTGGATAGTTATAATTTATTATATGTAACCCTGACCCGAGCTGTTGAGCAGTTATATATCATAACGGAGTATAAAGTCACGCTAAAGGGAGCAGAAAACACCAATTTTTTCTCTGGATTGTTTATCAATTATTTAAAAGCCACTGATACGTGGAATCAAGAACTACTATCTTATTCTTTCGGGTCAAAAGATCGTGTTATAATTGAAAAAGAAATTAAAAAATCAGATATTGATGCCCTTTATTCGGAGGAGTTCATCAGTACAGATGTATCACAGCATCAAATTAATTTTTATGCAAGTTCCTCATTATTATGGGATACAGAACAAGGAGAAGCCATTGCTTATGGAAATTTATTACACGAAATACTGTCGCATATTTATACCGCTGATGATATTGAACAAACTCTGCAACGCTATCTTTCACAGGGAATTATCACTAAAACGGATATTAATGCACTTCAAAATAAAATCAAAAATATTATTGAGCATCCCAATTTAAAAACCTATTACCAACACAATTTGACGGTCTATAACGAAAGAGAAATTGTCAATACACAAGGTGTTAGTATCATTCCGGATAGAGTGGTTGTTTTTCCAAATAAAAAAGCAGTTATTATTGATTACAAAACAGGGGCAAAAGATGTAAAACACGAAATTCAGATTGAAAATTATGCCCGTTATTTAAAGGAAATGGGATATGTAATAAAGGCTAAGTTGTTAGTTTATATTGGCGATGCGGTAGCAGTAGTTTCTGTTTAATTGTAATAACCATGATCCATTAAGGATGATAACACAGTCCCGTAGGGACAATAATATCTGTAGCCCCGTGGATGATAATATCTGTAGTCCCGTAGGGACGATAATATTTGTAGCCCGTAGGGACGATAATATTTGTAGTCCTGTTTAATTGTAATAATCAAAGCCCCACAAGGATGATAACACAGTCCCGTAGGGACGATAATATTTGTAGTTTAATTGTAATAACCATGATCCATTAAGGATGATAACACAGTCCCGTAGGGACGATAATATTTGTAGCCCCGTAGGGACGATAATATTGGTAAGTGCCGTCAGGTACGAAATATGTTATAATACAGGTTTAAAAATATATTGCGATTTATAATCAACACCAAATTCTTTTAATAAATCCAAGTATTCCTCAGTAAAGGATCTTTTTTTATGGTGTATTTCTTGGTTTTGTATATATCTTATTATAGTTGGAACTTGTGATTTTGCGTAGGAAAAACCACCAAAACCTTCTTGCCATGAAAATCTATTGGGAAGGAATCCACGAGAGTTAATCCATTTTGATGAACGTCCTTTTATGTCTTTTACCAAATCAGATAATGACTGTTTTGGCCGCATTCCAATAAAAATATGAATATGATCTGATGTGCCATTTATCTGTAAGACTTTATGTCCATTATTTTGGATAATCCCCGTAATGTATTTGTATAGTTCATCTTTCCATGTTTTATGAATTAGATTTTTTCTATTTTGAACAGAAAAGACTATTTGTATGTGGATTTGAGTGTAAGTGTTTGCCATGTTTTTGGTTTAGCTATATTATCGTCCCTGACGGGACTTGTTGGTTTGATTCTTTGTGGTTTACCTGTATTTACCTGTATTGTCGTCCCTGACGGGACTTGTTGGTTTGCTATGTTTTAGGTTTACCTATATTGTCGTCCCTGACGGGACTTGTTGGTATGCCATGTTTTAGGTTTACCTGTATTGTCGTCCCTGACGGGACTTGTTGGTTTGCTATGTTTTAGGTTTACCTATATTGTCGTCACTGACGGGACTTTTTCCTG
Source organism: Lutibacter sp. (assembly GCA_030599055.1). Classification (GTDB taxonomy): domain Bacteria; phylum Bacteroidota; class Bacteroidia; order Flavobacteriales; family Flavobacteriaceae; genus DQTL01. Next base: position 7,595 of record JAUVOS010000034.1, on the reverse strand, counting down.
ATTGTGCATTTGGGTTTATCTGTCTTGTCGTCCCTGACGGGACTTGTTGGTTTGCTATGTTTTAGGTTTACCTATATTGTCGTCCCTGACGGGACTTGTTGTTTTGATTCTTTGTGGTTTACCTGTATTGTCGTTCCTGACGGGACTTGTGAATTCAAATTCTATTACACTTTAAACGCATCCCAATCCAAACCTACTTTAAAACTTTTACGGATTCTTTTTAATTTTTTTAAATCGATTTTTGCATAAAGAATTCCTTCTTTGTTTTCCGGCATTTGTTTTATAACAGTTCCCAAGGGATCGATAATTTGTGAGTCGCCACTATGATCAATTCCTCTGGCATCCCTACCAACTCTATTGACCCAAATCACATAAGCTTGGTTTTCAATAGCACGTGCTTTTAATAGAGTCATATAGGCTTTTTTCCTAATTTCAGGCCAATTAGCTATATAAATCAAGACGCCGTATTCGTGTTCTTTTTTGTGTATATCGTAACGATTTTTTGCCCAAACGGGGAAGCGCAAATCATAGCAAACTTGCAACATAAAATGTGTGTCTTTATAGGGGATAATTACACGTTTATTACCTGCTGTCATTACTTTATGTTCGTCGCCCATTTGAAATAAATGTCGCTTATCATAATACGAATAACTTCCATCAGGTCGCATCCAAAACATACGGTTGTAGTATTTATTTTCCGCTTCGAATAAAATACTTCCGACAATTACTTTATTTAGGGCGATTGCTGTTTTTTGAAGCCAATCAAAAGCAGATTTACCAACGGGTTTAGCTAATTGATGAACTTCCATAGTAAAACCGGTTGCAAACATTTCCGGAAGTATTACAATATCAGTATCTGTGTTTAGATCTTGTAATAAGGCATCAAATTTTCCGAAATTAGCTTTGGGGTTTTCCCAGAGAATATCGGTTTGAATCAGGGCTAGTTTTATGCTGCTCATATTTTTTTTAGAATTTCTATGGCTTTATCAAGTGTTTTTTCTTCTTTAGGAAAAGCAAAACGTAATATTTGTTGATTTTTTTTATTGTGGTAGAAAGAGGAAACCGGTATAGATGCTAAGCCTTTTTCGATGGTCATCCATTGTGCAAATTTAAATTCCGGTTTATCTGAGATAAGGCTATAATCCAGAAGCTGGAAATAAGTGCCGTGTGTTGGGATTACCTTAAACTTCGAAGTATCTAGTTCTTTTACAAAATAATCTCTTTTTCCCTCGTAAAACTTAGGTAAAGAAAGATAATTGTTTTCATCTTTTAGATATTCAGCTAGAGCATATTGAATAGGCGTGTTGACGCAAAAGACATTGAACTGGTGTACTTTTCTAAATTCTTTCATCAGGTTTTCTGGTGTTACAACATAACCCATTTTCCAACCGGTTGCATGAAAAGTTTTTCCGAAAGAATAAACAGCAATAGTCCGTTGGTATAAATCCGGGAATTTTAAAGCGGACTGATGTTCAAATCCGTCAAAAATAATATGTTCATAGACTTCATCACTTATGACTACAATATTTGTATCGCTTGTGATTTCTTCAAGACGTTTCATGTCTTCCTTTTCAAATACAAAACCACCCGGGTTATTGGGCGTGTTGATAATGATCATCTTTGTTTTGTCAGAAATAAGGTCTTTTACTTGATTCCAATCAATTTTAAAATTAGGTGCGTCTAGTGATATATATTTTGGAATGCCTCCATTAAGTTTTACAGCTGGCGCATACGAGTCATAAGCAGGTTCAAAGATTATGGCTTCATCGCCGATGCCTATAAATGCAGTAATGGCAGTAAATAGTGCTTGGGTAGCTCCAGCTGTTATGGTTATTTCTGTTTCAGGATCAACTTGTAATGCATATAATTTATTGATTTTTTCGGCAAGAGCTATACGCAATTCAAGCACGCCCGGCATAGGTGCGTATTGGTTTTTGCCATCGTTCATTTTTTTGTAGATAAGATCTATAAGTTCTTGAGAGACTTTAAAGTCAGGGAAACCTTGTGATAGATTAATCGCATTGTGTTTATTTGCTAAGCCGGACATCACGGCAAAAATTGAAGTTTCGGTATGTGGCAGTTTGCTTTTCATGTGTCTAAATTTTATTTTTGAATATTAAAAAATTCGTGTATTCGTGGCAATAATACAAAGACTTGCGGATATATGGTTTTTTAAAAATAAGAAGTCGTGTTAATTCTACTTTAATCTCTGTAGATTTCTTACGGAATATGTTTTTCTATGACTCCTTTTAAGGGAATTTTATCGTCAGGGATATAGTCTTTTGAAAACAAAGCCAAACCAAATATAATTAAAATAATGCCCATAATTCGCTTCATTTTATAAACAATGGGTGGCGTCATTTTATCTCGTAGCGTTTTTGCTAATAAAATTTTTCCAATATCTACAATCAGATAGGTCGCTAAAACAATTGAGAAAAACTTAAGAATTTTCAATTCATTCATCTGAAAATTGGCGGTATAGTAAACAATCATTCCAAGCCAGAAACCCAATACGCCTACATTGATAATATTGAGCAGGAATCCCTTTACAAAAAGATGAAAATAATTTGATTTTTGTGCTACCACTAAAGTTTCGTCTTGTATAATTCTTTTTTGCTTTTTGTTTAAGAAAGTTATCAAACCATAAATTACTAAAATCGCTCCTCCAATTTTAATCAATAAAGGATTATTTTCAATACTTGACACAATAGAAAGACTTCCGAAAAAGGCAATTAACAAAAAAACGGCATCTCCAAAAACCACACCAATATCAAAAACAAAAGCGGCTCTAAAACCCTTGAGGATGCTGGTTTCAATTAACATAAAAAAAACAGGGCCAATCATAAAGGCAATAAGAACCCCTACAATAATTGCTTCTTTTATATCATCAAATCCCATCATATCAGTTGTTAAAGATCATAATTGACTACGAGTTTGTCTGTTGTTGTTCTGGCAACGCAAGTTAAGATTTTTCCTTCAGAAATCTCATCATCATTTAGGGTTTCATTTTCCTCCATTTCTGCTTTTCCTTCTGTTACAGTCGCCATACAACTTGTACAAAACCTCCTTGACAAGAATAAGGAGGATCCAAATCAGCATCAACGGCAGCATCTAATATTGTTGTTGTTTTAGGGACGACTATCGTCTTTTGTTCACCATCTAAAATTATAGTTAGGGTGTACTTCTCGCTATCTTTGTGTTTTTGTTCTATCATTTTAAAATTAATTTATTCGCGGGGCGAAAGCACAATTGGTTTAATACCCCGACCCTTTGGGTCGGTATAGCATGGTTTGCAAAGCAAACTCATTTTAATACTCCGATGGTTCTACCTCGGAGCAGTTTATTTTTGCTAAGATAAGAAAGATTGTGATTGTTAAACGCATTCTTTTTAAAAGTGATTTTTCAAATATCTTTTTTGATATCCTTAATTTTTAATTGAATTGAGCTTGTACCATTCCAATGGTTTTCGTCAATAGTAAAAGCTATTTTAAAAGGTTTTTTGATCAGTGAAAATTGATCTCCCATACCAAAGGCTATTCCATTATATGTTTGGCTGTTTGCCCCTTCAATTATATTTAATTTTAGATGGCTTTTATCGGCACCCACTTTTTTTCCCATACCATTATCGCGAAGTCCTGAAGTAGCAAATACAGGATGCATATTACCAGGGCCAAATGGAGCCATTTGTTCTAGAATTCGATGAAATTTAAAGGAAACTTCAGAGAGAAATACCTCACTATCTACTTGTAATTCACGTAATCTATATTCGGGTTTTATCGTTGATTTTACCACTTCCTCAAAGCGTTTTTTAAAGGCATCTAGGTTTTCTAATTTAATCTTTAAACCTGCCGCATATTTATGTCCGCCGAATTGATCGATATATTCACTACAAGCCTCCAATGCGTCGTATAAATTATAACCTCTTACTGAGCGAGCTGATGCAGTTAAAAATTCACCACTTTTGGTAAATACTATGGTAGGACGATAATGCGTTTCTATTAAACGAGAGGCGACAATACCAATAACTCCCTTATGCCAATGTTGGTCATAAACAACGGTTGTATAAGCATCTTTAACTGATTCCTTTGCAATTTGATGTAAAGCTTCTTCCGTGATTTTTTTATCTAATTCTTTTCGATCATTGTTCAGGATGTTTATGGCGGCTGCCATTTTTTTTGCTTTTTCTTTGTCCGTTTCAATCAAGACTTCTACCGCATAATTGGCGTGTTTTAATCTGCCGGCGGCATTAATTCTTGGAGCAATACCAAAAACGACATCAGTAATAGTTAAAACCTTTTTTTCAAAAGTTGATTTTAAGGCCTCGATACCAACACTTGGATTTTCGTTGATTACTTTTAAACCGTGGTAAGCAAGAACTCTATTTTCTCCTGTCATGGGCACAATATCTGCAGCAATACTCGTTGCCACCAAATCGAGATAGGAGGTTAAGTCTTTCACTTCTTTTCCTTCTTTTTGACTAAGTGCTTGCACTAGTTTAAAACCGACACCACAACCACTTAGCTCTTTATAGGGATAGTCACAATCCTTTCGTTTAGGATTTAAAATTGCAATTGCTTTAGGAAGTTTCTCTCCCGGCGTATGATGGTCACAGATAATAAAATCGATATTTTTCTTATTTGCATATTCAATTTTGTCGATTGCTTTAATTCCACAATCTAAGGCAATTACCAATGAAAAATCATTGTCTTCTGCAAAATCAATTCCTTGAAAAGAAATACCATAACCTTCATTATTTCTATCGGGTACATACGTGCCGATAGTATCTTGGAACGTTTTTAAATATTTTGAAACAAGTGCTACTGAAGTGGTGCCATCTACATCATAATCACCATAGACTAAAATGTTTTCACCTTTTTTTATTGCTTTTTCAATTCTTTTAACAGCCACATCCATATCTTGCATTAAAAAGGGATCGTGTAGATTAGCGAGATTAGGGCGAAAAAATGCTTTTGCTTGTTCAAAGGTTTCAATACCTCTTTGTACCAAAACCTTGGCAATTGTATTTTCGACAGTAAGAGCTTTTGCTAAAACAGCAATTTTTTTCGGATTCGGTTCGGGTTTATATGACCAACGCATAAGGCAGAGTTTCACAGGTTACACTTGTCAAGAGACAAAGTTGTTGCAATTTTTAGTATTAAAGTGTAAAGATAATAAAAAGGTTTTTTTCAATCTAAAGATGCCAAAGATTTATTAGTTTTACACCCACTAATTTAAAACTAAATATATTATGAAGAAAATCTTAATTATAATCGGCTTTTTGGCATTGTTTATTTCATGTGCAGATGCAACCAAGAAAAAAGACAAAGAAAATACAGAAGTCACAGAAAAACCAATGATAGCTCTAGTAGATTTTGATACGAAAGCCGGTGATTTTGTTGACAAAGAAGTTCAGATAAAAGGTATTGTAGATCATGTTTGCAAACACGGAGGAAAAAAACTTTTGTTAGTAAATGATGAAGGTGATGTTCATGTTGATAGTGAAACACGTTTTGACGATGCTCTAGTTGGAGATGAAATAACTGTAAATGGTGTTGTAACAGAATTTAGAGTGGATGAAGCTTTTATTTTACAAAAAGAGGAAGATCATATTCAAAACCACAAAGAAGGAAAAGACAGTAAAGAGGTTTATGACGAAAAAATGGAACATCTACAAGCGTATAGAGATCAGATGAAAGAGGAAAAAGCAGATCATTTATCTTTTTATTCCCTAGATTATATTTCACATGAAGTGATTAAAGCAATAAAAACAGAAGAGGAGCACGAAGAAGGAGATCACGATCATGATAAAGAAGGAGATCAAAAAGACAAGGAATAGCTCAACAATTAAAATTTATCAAAGTTAAACATATTGTCATATAAGAGCATTCTTATGTGTTTTTATAAGGCTCTTGTTGTTTTAAGCATAAATATATGAAAGCACTCAGAAAATGGAGTAGGATATTACATCGTGATATTGGCTATTTTTTTATTGGGACTACAATTATCTACGCATTATCAGGTATTGCACTGAATCATATGCACGATTGGAATCCTAATTATTCGGTAGTTGTTGATGAATTTCAAACAGATATTGAATTAACTAAGAACCCAAATATAAAGAGTAATATCAATACTTTGTTGGAAGAAGTTGCACCGCGAGCAACTTACAAGAAGCATTATTATCCACAAGATGATGTAATCAAAATCTTTTTAAAAGGAGGTTCGTCTGTGATGGTAAATACCAGTTCTGGCGATGGTAGAGCTGAATTTTTAAGAAAACGGACTGTTTTTTATGAGGCAAATTATTTGCACTATAATCCGAATAATTGGTGGATGTGGTTTTCAGATATTTTTGCAGGCGCATTAATTTTATTTGCGGTTACTTCCTTTTTTATGGTAAAAGGGAAAAAAGGAATGTGGGGTCGTGGTGGTATTTATACTGCCTTGGGTTTTATCATTCCATTGTTATTTTTGTGGTTTTTATTAAAAAGTTAAGCCTTGTCTTTTTCAATACTAAAGAATGAATAATTGCGTAAGATTATTGATAGTCCACAGTATTCAATAAACCCATCTGGGACAGGCTCAGACACATAGGATCCTTTCTCTCCATTTTCTGGTTCGAAATATCTGTAGGTGTAAGAGTCGGATACAGCCCATTGTAATAAGGTGTCATCTAAATATCGATTAAGTGGGTCAAGATGTTTTAGTGAATGCTTCACAATCTGCCAGTCTCCTCTTATGCTTTCTTCATCTTGATACATAGGTCTTTCCATACCAAAATACCTTCTTAAAACAAGTGAAAATACAGGATGAATAATAGTATTCCACGGCTCCATATCTTCGGGTATCCAATAGACTTCTGCAACAATTTTAAGACTATTTTCTTTATTTTGACTAATACTTTCTAAAATTGCTTTTTTGCCATTTTTAATGTTAGAATATTTTTTTAAACTATGTGGTAATAAAACGAGAGGTCTAAAGGCATGATCTTGTTCACCATTTTGTTTAATATCATAATGCTCACTAACATCTTTCCAAATAGTTTTATGAAGTATTTGACAATTGGTTATAAATAAAAATTTTGATTTAAATTTGTAAAATAATTTAAAGAATGCCCATATACCCGCCGAAATGGCTAGAATAGGTATCGTAATTTCCAGTACTATTTTTAAAAGATTCATAACTTAATATATTAGTAATTATTTAACAACTTTTTTTTTAAGAAGTATATACATTCTAAAAAGAAATCTTCAGGATTCTCAGCGTGCAACCAATGACCGGCATTTTTAATTTCATTAATTACTACATTTGGAAAATGTGCTTCAATCAATGCGTAATCTGCGTTGAGAATATAATCAGATAATTGTCCTTTTAGGAATAGTACAGCTCCGTCAAATTGGCTATACGGCGGTAGGGTTTCGACAATATTTCCATAGTTTTCTATAAAAATGGGTAGGTTAAATCGAAATGCAAGCTGATTTGAAGTTTTCCAATATACGTTTTTAAGTAAAAACTGTCTGTAGGCTTCTTTATCGATAAATCGAGAAAAAACTGCTGCTACTTCTTTTCTAGTTTTGTGTTTTGAAAAGTCAACT
>JAUVOS010000027.1 GCA_030599055.1 Lutibacter sp. | reverse complement strand
TTCTTCATCTTCTACTAGATATAGAGGCCCCGATTTGCGTGGGTATTTTTTGACCCCAATCTTTTTCATTTCTTCTAAAGAAGTCCCTAATTGTTTGAGTTGCCATTCAACAACTTCTTTCATGTCCTTGTATTTATAATAATCACTTAAACCTAAACGTAACCCGATTTCTTTTGCAATCCACCAACCCGGTTTGGAATTATATTTAGGTTTTACTGCTGGTATTCTAAGAGCAATATTGGGCTCTCTATTGGTCGCGGAGCGTATAATATCACAGCGTTCTAAATAAGTGCATTCAGGTAATACTACATCAGCATATCCTGTAACATCCATAGGCATTGTGTCGATTACTACTAAAAAGTCTAATGCGTCTATTGCCTCAGTTAGTAGTTTTTTATCAGGAATTGTCTTGGTGATATTTGTACCACCAACCATCCATGCTTTAATAGGATGTTTATTGTCTTTATGTGGTATGGATGCTCGTATTAGTTCTGTTGTAATTCCCATTTGAGCTAACGGATATTTTTCTCCGAGTTCTTCCCAACCCCATTTTGGTTTGGGATAAGCAGGATGTGGGAAATTTGGGACTTTCAATTTTTCTTTAAAGTAAAAACCACCGCGACGACCCCAAGAACCTAAAAGTGCATTTAGAATTGCCATGGCTCTAGCACGTTGTGTATCATCGCCATACCATACTACATGTCTTCCGGGATGTATGATAACCGAAGGAGAAGCTGCTCCCATGGCACGAGCTGTTTTTCTGATTATTTCAGGTTTAATTGTTGTGATACCATACGCCCATTCCGGAGTAAATTGCTTAACGTGTTCTTTTAGTTCATCAAAACCTGTTGCATATTTTTCGATATACTCCTTATCATACAAACCTTCTTCAATTAATACATTCATCCAAGCAAGCAATAAGGCAAGGTCGGTTGATGGTTTTATAGGCAACCAATAATCAGATTTACTGGCAGCTGTAGAAAGCCTTGGATCGACTGTAATGATAGTTGCTTTATTGTCTATGGCTTCAGACATCTCTTGAATTTGAGAATTGTGCATATTCTCTCCAATATGAGAACCGATAAGTACTAAACATTTGGTATCTCTGATGTCAGTGGGTTCCGGAGATCCTACCCAAGAACCAAAAGTTAAAGCAAAACCGGTTTCGCGTGGGCCTCTACATTGTGCATAGGCGGGTTCAGCGATAGTGTCTGACCCAAAAGCTTTAAACAAATGCTCAAAATGTGCTCCGGGACAACCGTGTTTTAATAAACCAAGAGCTTCAGCGCCATGTTCTTTCTTTATGGCTTTAAACTTTGTAGCAATTAAATTTAGGGCTTCATCCCAGGTTGCCTCTCTATAGGTTTGTTCTCCGTTTGCAGTAGTTCTTATTAAGGGTGTTTTTAAACGGTCTTCATCATTATACATACCTACACCACCTGTTCCTCTAGGACATAATCGACCTTTGCAATGCGGGTCATCTTCGTTTCCAATAAGTTTTTTAATTGAACCTTCTTCGTCAGTATATACCCACGCTGCGCATTTCCAAAAACATATTTCACAATAGGTAGCGGTTCTTTTATATTTTTTTTAAATATATTTTATAGCAAATTCATCAATAATTGGGTTAGAACCAAACATATTGATAACACTAGTTGTGGATGCAACACCGCCTAATCCTAATGCCGAAATTTTTATAAATTTTCTCCTTGTTGTATTCATGGTACTATATAATATAATCGGCTACAAAAGTAAATTGCTCCTGTGTATATTTTTATGACATATATCATTTAAGGAAAATTGTTTAATGTAACATAAGTTACATTAATAGAGTAGTAATCATGCTTTTACCTCACCTTTTTATCAAGGTTAAGGCTTTAATTTATAAGTATTTCGTTGGAGTAAATATAAGTCAAAAAAACAATTTGGCAGATGTTATAAATCTCTAGTCCATAATGATTCGTCTATCGAAATCTCTTGCCTCGTTTTTCTCGAAGTCTATTTAGTAATTCTTTCTTAAAATCTTGTTCTGCCTTATACAATTTTAATAATTTTTTTGCAGACAGTACTTTTTGAAGTTTGTTGTATTTTTCATTTTCTGTTTGATAAATGTTTGTTTTTAATTTATCAATATTTTGGGTAATTATTTGTGCCTCTTCTTCGGAAAGATTTTCTAAACCGCCGTTATTTGTGATGCCACTCAGTAATTCTTTTCGATCTACAACTTTGAGTTGATGCAATTGCATTTCGTATTGGTTGTAAAGTGGCCAAAAATTTTCTGCTTCTTCGGGAGATAGTCCAACTTGATTGGTAATATAGGCAATTTTATGAGCTTTTATTCTTTCAAAACGATTGGGCCCCGGACCTTGCGCAAATAAAGCATTAGTACTTGTAAGTATAATGAGTAAGAATAAATATGTTTTCATGTGTCTAAATTTGTCGTGCTCGTTTCAAATGTATAAATTTTAATCGTAAAAAATAGTTTCAGAAAGATCATCGGTTAAGTAATTTTCCAAGTTTTCCGTGTTTATCTGATTATCTATTGTTAAATCATCGATTTCTGTTTCATAAATTGCTGCTATTTCGTAAGAATTCAATTCTAAATAACCGGCATCAATCCATGCTTCAATCTCAGCTGTTTCTATAAGTTTGTTTCTAGTAAACGGATTGTAAATTCCAATAAAAAGTAATAGTGAGGCAGCAATAATTGCCGGTATCCAGTACTTTTTTAGAGGTATTATTTTTAATTTTTTTTCTTGTTCTAATCGCTTGAAAACAGCCTCTTCTACAGTGTCAAAATAAGCGTCGGGCACGCTATCTGTCAAACTAGTTGTTTTTTTAATTTGTAATTGTGAAACTACATTACTCTCAACAGTATTAAAATAGTTTATAGGAGTTATATATCCAGCGTTTTTAGACAAATTCTCTAAAAATAATTTATTGAATACTTGAGTTTCAATCTTGTTTAAATATCCTTTTGGAAACGTAAATCCCGTTCCCTTTTTCTGGATTTGCGTTAGTATTGGTGCGTTATGTTTTAATTCTCGTTGTGTCATTTATAGGATAAGACTCATATTTACTTGTATTGTTTAATCTTGGGTTAACATTTTTTCAATTTTCTTAACAGCGTGATGGTAATTAGCTTTTAAGCCTCCGACAGATGTTTTTAATATTTCTGATATATCGTTATATTTCATATTATCAAAATATTTCATATTAAAAACTAATTGTTGTTTTTGAGGTAATTGAGCAATTGCCATTTGCAATTTTTGTTGAATTACATCTCCTTCGAAATAGACATCTGCTTGTAAATTATTAACCATTTGTTGCTGTAATTCCTCGCTTTCTATTTGTTGAATTTTTGCACGTTTTTTTATATAACTAATACTTTCATTGGTTGCGATTCGATACATCCAAGAATACAATTTACTATTTCCTTTAAAGGAGTGAATGTTTTTATATACTTTGATAAAAGTATTTTGCAAAACATCATCAGCATCTTCGTGATTTATTACAATCTTACGTATATGCCAATACAAACGTTCTTTGTATTGCGTCATTAAAGTGCGAAATGCGCGATCTAAAGTACGTTTATCTTGCAGTTGAAGCAGTAAAAGTTGTTCTTCTATCAAAATAATTTGGCTTCGTTTTGTTGTTGGACGCTGTAAAGATAGAAAGGTTTAATTTAGAATGACTTAATGATAGAATGATTTTAATGATAGAATGATTTAATGTCAGGCAATTCAAAGAGATTCCTTGACTTTATCATTTTTATTGTCGTACTTTGTTTAACATTTGATAAAAAAAAACCATTAAAACGAGATTTTATCTTGTTGTTATTGGCAAGGTAAGCAAAAGGTGACTTTGTCTAAAAATGATAAATTTGTAATTATGAAAATTAAAGAAAACAAAGGACTATGGTGGTTAACACGAGTGTTGAGCATACTAATAATTGTATTTTCTATATTAATGTTTATGGGTTACAGAGTATTTCCCGAAGCCGAAGGAATTAAACCTTTAAGCACAAAAGCTATCATAGGATTTTATATTGTGGGAACAGGTTTTATTGGACTTTTACTAGCTTGGAAATGGGAATTAACAGGAGCTATAATTTCACTTATTGCCTTTGCCGGATTAGCTGTGATTTTTCCTAAAGTTATTCTTCCTAGCCCAATGTATGTGTGGCCAGGTACTGCTGTATTATTTATTGTGCTTTGGAAAAGAAGAAGAAATACCAATGAGGAAAAAATGAATTAGAATACAGACATTGATAAAATACAAGTTATAGTACTTTGTTTCTGTCAAAAAATTTAAATATAGTATTGTATGACTATATAATTTATTGTTAATGAGTGGAAGTTAATAAGTAATCCAGCCAATAATATTTTGTATAAGTAATGGCAGGGAAAGTACTAAATATCAAGGTTTGTAGCCCGCTCAAACTTCATCACGGTTTGACAGGAAAGAGTCACGCAATCTAGCAATACTCATACAATTTACTGTTAAAAAAAACACTTCAATATCCAATAAATCTGTTTTATTGTTAACACGACATAGAATAGCATAAACGTAGTTTTATATTTCTCTTTTTACGAATCAATTTTCCCAATAGTTTTCTAACTTTGCACCTTAGCGGTAAAAAACAGATGAAATTAACTTTTTTAGGAACTGGAACATCACAAGGCATTCCTGTTATCGGGAGCAAGCATCCTGTATGTTTATCAAAAGATTCAAAAGACAAACGTTTGCGCGCTTCAATTTTATTTAAAAAAGAGAATTGGCAAATTGTCATAGATTGTGGACAAGATTTTAGAATGCAGATGCTCAATGCCAATGTTTCGCATTTAGATGCTTTATTATTCACACACGAACATGCAGATCATACGGCTGGTTTGGATGATATCCGACAATTTTCCTTACGAAATGGACCTTTACCAATTTTTGCTCGTAAATCGGTGCTTGAAAATCTATCAAAACGATATGATTATATATTTGACGATAGTATTATTTATAAAGGGAAACCAAAAGTAAAAGTCAATGAGTTGATCAATGAACCTTTTAGGGTGAAAAATCAAGTAGTAATTCCAATAGACATCCTGCACGGAAAGATGCCAATTTTTGGTTTTAGAATAGATGATGTAGCCTATTTGACAGATATTAGTTTTATTTCTGATAAAGAGAAAGAAAAATTACAAAACTTAAAAGTGTTAGTTGTAGATGCTTTACGTATCGATCCACATCCAACACATTTTAACTTACAACAAGCTTTGGATTTAGTAGCAGCCTTAAAACCTGAAAGGGCTTATTTTACACATATCAGTCATAAACTAGGTTTTCATGCTGAAGTACAAGCCGGTTTGCCAGAAAATGTTTTCTTAGCCTATGATGGGTTGGAGGTAGTTGTTTAGAAGGTTATTTAATGAGCATCTTCCGAGTGACAACTTTATCATCAGACCGTAGTGTATAAAAATACATTCCACTTTTTAAATTGTATTTTTCAAGTGAAATTGGAATAATATGTTTGCCATAATCAAGAATTTTATTCTCTAAAACTCGTGCTACCAATTGACCACTTGTATCATAAATTTTCAGTGAAATATTTGTGGTTTCATGTAGTTTAAAGGAAACATAAGTCTCTTCGTTTGAAGGATTTGGATAAACACTAAAATCGGCGTTTAAATCAATATCATTTATTGATAATAAGGTGCTTGCATCAATAATTGCAGTCCATATTTTTAATTGTCCGTTGTATAAACTAGTCCAGATGGGTCTTATAACTCCATTATGTGCTGTTATATTTGTATAGTCACCAAAAAAAGGACCCGATGATGGTAAAAACGGAGTTTCACTAATTTTCAGGTTGGTAAAAGTATCACCACCATTTGTTGAATAGGCTAAGTACACATCGGTTAGTGAATTGGTATAATCACGTCTGTCGTAAAAAACAGTGTAAATATAACCTGATGTTTGATCAATAGTCATCCACGTAAAAAACTGTTGTTTGCCTGCCGAATCATCATTTATTCTTTTTAAATCACTCCAAGTATCTCCGCCATCGGTTGATTTTTTCATCCAAATATCTGTATCGTTACTTCCATTTCTTTGGTCGCTCCAGTTCACATATATGGTTCCGTGGTGTGGTCCACCACTTAGGTCACAAAGTGTAATGGGTAAACCATTGGCGCGTGATATATCAGGAATTCCATAGTCCCAACCCGTAGGTTGTGTATCTACTAAAATAGGATCAGCAAGCCATGTGTCTCCTACATCTGTCGAACGATTGAAGCGAATACCTTCCGGACCAGCCCATGCAGTATATATTTCTCCATTAGGTCCTACAGCGGGAACAGCTCCTTCTGTGGTATCGTCTGAATCAATGCAATTACCATCTACTTTATTAATTTTAATTGGAGTGGACCAAGTAGCTCCCGAATCAGTAGATTTTACAAATAAAATACGACTTTTGTGTGCTGAATTACTGCTACCATATGAATCAAACTCTGTCCATGTTACATAAATATTACCATTGTTTCGGTCAATAATAGGCCATTCTTTATCTTGTGCCTTTGTTCCATTAAGACCAAAATAAGTGCCATCGTTCCAGTTGATGCCATTATCAGTAGATTTTTGGCAGACAATTCTATCAATCCAATTACCTGAAGCTGGATTTGATAAATGAAAGAAATAGAGATTACTATCATTGTCTATCATTAATGCCGGGTCTCCCCAAACACCGTATGAAGAAGAATAAAGCGTGTCTTCACTCCATGTAAAGCCACCGTCATTACTCACGTAGTAATTATTAAGATTTGTGGCAGCAAAGAGAGTATTTGTGTTGTTTGGATCTATTACAATTGAAGGTTCGTTTGGGTTGTGTAAATCACTTATCATCACATTAGTAAATTGTGAATAAGTAGTAATAGATAATAAAGTACTGAATAGAAAAAGTAATGTATGTTTCATTTTATATGCGTTTTTGTATCCAATTTTGTAATTCTAAAAAATTTTGTGGTGCTACACCATGTCCTACAGGATATTCATCATAAACATGGGTTATATTCTTGTCTTGTAAATACGCTGGTGTTTTTCGCGCCCATTCAACAGGAATAACGGGATCTATACTTCCGTGTGAGCAAAAGAAATCTAAGTTCTTATAAGGAGTAGTATCCGTGGGAGCAGTAATCAACTCGTTATTGACATAACCACTTAAAGCAATAATATTTTGAATTTTTTTAGGAAAACTCAAAGCTACTGCATAACTCAAAATAGTGCCTTGACTAAAGCCCATTAAGAAACTTTTGCTTGGTTCAAAATGATAGGTTTCTTGTAATTCATCTATAAAACGCACCAATACATCTTTCGCATTTAAAGCTTCCGGAATGTCAGAGAATTTGTCATCACCGGATTCAAAATGAATAGTGTACCATGCATAACCGCCAAAAGCTAAAGATAAAGGAGCGCGTGCACTGATGATTAGCAGTTCATCTGGTAATTCATGAGCAAATGAAAACAAATCTTGTTCGTTACTACCATATCCGTGTAGCATCAATAACATTGAAGGATTGTCAGTTGGGACTTTTGGTTTTCTGATAATGTGTTTTAGTGAGTACGACATAAATACTATTCTTAATAATAAAAAATCTCCTATATCACGAGTTAATGGTATAGGAGAATTTAATTCTTAATTCTACATTTTTAATTCTACATTTTTAAATTCCTTTAAACCAATCTTGGAACAGATCTCCTACGAGTGGCATTTTTTTCTCTTCTCCTTGGATGGCTCCTATAAAACCAATTATCCATAATACGAATAAAAATATGCCTATGGCACCAGCTGCCCATGATGAAAATTTTGCAATTAGGAAACTGTTTAACAAAGAAAAAATACTTAAACCAATCATTTGGCGTATATGAAATGCCGCAAAAGGATTTTTCTTTTCATTGTTCATTACATAAGCTATGATGGTACCAATAAAGGTGATATAGCTGATTATCGCTGCAGTTTTTCCTGCATCTACGGTGTTTGTAGTCGTTGGTTTGTTTTGGTCTTCTGACATAATGTTTAATTTTAGTTGCTTATAAATTTGATTGTAAAGATACTGTTTTTTTAGATTTATCACTTTTAATTTTGTGTATCTAACTTTACTTATTTGATGACTAGTGTTAAGTTAAGCATAAAAAGACGCACCAAGTCTTGTTCTTTTTCGTTTTAACCTCACAATAAAAACCTCGTGTAGCTACGGCTATACTTAATTTTTATTATTTTGTTAAATTATTCACGATATACCTATTTATTTTTAAAGGAGTTCATGATTACTTCGTAGTTCAAAAAATAACGGTGACTTATACATAGTTTTACACTTAACTTAACACTAGTTGCTTATTATTAAAAATACCATAGGCTTTTCCTTTTAATTTTTTTCCAATAAAAGCTGAATTTTTAGATGTAGAAAGAATATCATTTTCTGTAAAAGTCCATTCAACATCAGGATTAAAGAAAGTAAGATTAGCGACTGCTCCTTCTTTTAACTCAGGCTGGTTTATTTTAAAAACTTTTCTTGGTTTATAGGTGATATTATCAATAAATTCGTCTAAATCTAGCACTGTATTTACAGCTCCAAAAAAACTTTCTAAACCAATGGTGCCAGACTTTGCTAGGGCAAATTCTTTTTTCTTGTTTTCGACATCAAGTGGTCTATGATCACTAGTAACAAATGCTATTGTTCCGTCTTTTACTCCTTTTTGCAATGCTCTGGTTTCTTTTTTTGTGCGTAATGGAGGAGTTACTTTGTAATTAGAATTAAAGGTTGCTAATTCACTATCAAGTAAAACCAAATGATGCGCACTGACACTACAAGTAACTTCTAAGCCTTTTTTTTGTGCCTCTTTGATGAGTCTAACTGATTTTCCGGTTGAAATAGTAGGTATGTGTAAACGACCGCCGGTGTATTCAAGTAGGTACAAATCACGTATTATTTGTAATTCTTCTGCCAAATTAGGATTGCCTTTTAATCCAATTTTAATAGAGTAATCACTTTCATTGGCAACTCCTTGATTGGCGATAAATTCTTCTTGTGGAAAACTCATTAAAAGACCATCAAATGCTTGTGCATATAGTAAAGAAACTTTTAGCAAATTAGGGTTTTTTGTAGGTTTTTTATAGTCGTTAAAAGCGATGGCACCTGCTTGTTGCATATCGTATAATTCTGCCATTTCCGTTCCTTCGGCTTTCTTTGTTAGGCTACCGATGGGGTAGAGGTCGGTTGCAAAAGTGTTTGCTTTACTCAATAAGTATTCAACACTAGCCCTATTGTCAGTAACCGGATGTGTCATCGGATTTACAGCAATTGAAGTAAATCCGCTTTTAGCGGCAGTTTGCATTCCATTTTCTATGGTTTCTCTCTCTTCGAAACCGGGTTCTCCAAAAGATACACTTGTATCAAACCAACCTAAAGACAGATGTAAATTAGGGAGTTTTAATTCCTTTATTTTTTTTGTGGTTTTGATAGTGGTAGCTATTTTTGTAATAACTCCTTTTTCAATCAAAATATCACGTTTCTTTCGATGTAAAGGACTTTTTTTGTCGATAATTACGGCTGATTTAATAAGTAAATTCATGGTTATAAGTATTTGAGCAATAGTATTTCGATTAGAATAAAAAGGAAGGCAAGAAGAACAAACCACTTAAAATAAGATTGAATGCTCTGTTCCGCAGATAATGCTGATAGCGCTTCTTTTATACTTGTATATTGATGAATATTTTCATTTGTTTCTGTCAAACGATTCATTTCTAAAAAAACTAAATTACTTTCATCTTTAGGGTTGTTAAACGCTAAATTTTTAAGGATATTCTCTTTATTAGTCACTTCGTAAAAACCGGCTTTTTGAGGTTGTTTGTCAGTAAATAGTAGCACCTTTTCAGATTGAATTTCTTGCAATGGAATAAAATCATATTGGTCTTTAGTAATGTGTAGCACTTCATCTTTATTCAATTGCTTTTTGACAGTTATTGTATTTTCTTCACCTGTGCGGTAACTTAATTGTGGTTGAGATAAACTGTGTTTCCCAATATTATATATAATAGGAACTATTAGTGGTGCTTTAGTAAAATTACTGCTTTTGCTGTCTAAAGGAGCGGCAACCCAAAATACATTTCCCTTCTGTTTTTTGAACTGACAAATAAAACTCTCTTGGTTTTCAAAACTTAAAATGGGTTGTTCATTTATTAGTTTACTTTTGAAATAGCTTGTGACTATCGGATATTGAAAATTTGTAATTTTTTTATCAAAAACCTTCCGCAAAATAGGATGTGAAAAATGAATTTTTGTGACTTGTATGCTATCCGTTTGTTTATGGATTAGTTGCCCGATTCTCAATTGATTAAAAAACCCATTTAAATCATCTATTGTATTTTTTTTATTGGGAATGATTAGTAAACTACCACCATTTTTAGTAAAACTTTCCAATTTAGTTTGCAGACTTTGAGGAATTTTAAGCAGCCCATTTAAAACGACTAATTGCTGTTTATCAATTTGACTAAAACTAATTTGTTCGAGTTTCTTTTGAGTGAGATTGAACTCATCAGGGGTGTATATTTTTTCAAAAAATGATTTGTATTCTGAAATGACTAAAACATTAACTTTGCTTTGTTTTTGAAAGCTTACATAATAAACATTGTCAAAAAAATAGGCATCATCTGCATCAATTTTTAGAGTTATATTTTCAACTTTATTAGGAATGCGCAGTGCAAGTTTTTGAGAGGTGTTAGCGGGCATTTCAACTGTATTTTTCGCCAATACAATTTTGTTTTGTAAAGCATTTACACTAACGCTTTTATCCTCATTTCCTTGATTAAATAGAACTATTTCTAAAACCGTATTGTCGATATTTCTTTCTAAAATAGAGACGCTATCAATACTGATATTGTATTTTAGTTGTGGTGTCAGTTGTATATAATCAAAGGCAGTATTCTTTGAGAATAGATAACTATTCTCGTTTGTGTTTTCAAGGTTTTGATTCTTTTTCAGTGCATTTTGAAAATCGGAAATTATTATTAGTTTTTTATGTTTGTCTGAATATTCTTCAAATACTTGTTGGCTTTTTAATACTTGTGTTTTTAAACTAGTTTTTAAAGAACTATAAGGAATGTTTTTTAGCTGTTCTATCAAGGATTTTTTTGATAAGTTTGTATGGATTTCAGCATTCGTGGCTAAAGCAAATTGACCTTTGTTTGGCAGGTGTTCGACGATATCTTGCACGGCTCTTTTAAACAATTCCCCTTGCTCTCCTTTTGCTTGCATGCTTATTGAATTATCAATGTAAATAGTGGTAAACCATTCTTTTGTAGTATTATTTTTTGAAAAATACGGCTGGGCGAATGCAATGATAATTGAAGCAAAAATTGCCAGACGAGATATAAGAACCAACCATTTTTTTAAACGCGAGCTTTTACGTGTTTGCAGTTCAATTTCTTTTAAAAATTTGACGTTTGTAAAAGGAGTTTTTATAAATCGTTGTAATTGAAATAAATGAATAAAGATAGGAATCAGTAAAGCAAAAAGTATGTAAAGAATTTCAGGATACTTAAACTGCATTATTCAAAAGATTTTTCAAAAATAAATAAATTTTCAGTACTACAATCATAACAGCTCACATACTTATTCACAAAATTAGAATAATGTTTATTCGAGGTTTATAGTTTGCTTTCTGTCTGGACCTACTGATAAAATAGTTACAGGAACTCCGACATATTTTTCAATAAATGCAATATAATTTGTTAAGACCTCAGGTATCTCATGTATTGATTGAATTTGAGTGATGTCTTTTTGCCAACCTTTAAAATCTGTATAGATTGGTGTCACATCCTTTTCATCTATTGAATATGGAAAATGTGTGATTTCTTTTCCTTTATATTTATAAGCTGTACAGGCTTTTATAGTGTCAAAACCTGATAAAACATCACTTTTCATCATCGCTAATTGTGTAACACCATTAATTTGAATAGCATATTTAAGCGCAACTAAATCGAGCCATCCACAGCGACGTGGACGACCTGTTGTCGCACCGAATTCATGACCAACTTTTGCCATTCTTTCTCCATCTATATCAAATAATTCTGTGGGGAAAGGTCCTGATCCTACACGAGTTGTATAAGCCTTCATAATGCCATAAACTTCACCTATTTGATTAGGTGCTACACCCAAACCTGTACAAGCTCCGGCAGCAGTAGTAGTCGAAGAAGTAACGAAAGGATAGGTGCCAAAATCAATATCTAGAAGTGAGCCTTGTGCGCCTTCTGCCAGAATGTTTTTATTCTCTTTTATTGCATTGTGCAAGTAGGTAACGCTATCTACAAATGGAATTTGTTTTAAAACTTTAAGCCCCTCAAAAAAGGCTATTTCCAATTTATCTAAATCAAAATCAATCTTAACATCAAAATGGGAGAGCATTTTTAGATGTTTTTGGGTTAATTTGTCGTAACGTTCTTTCCAGTCAGGGAGTTCTAAGTCACCGACACGCAAACCATTACGTCCTGTCTTGTCCATATAGGTAGGCCCGATGCCCTTTAGTGTAGAACCTATTTTTGCTTTTCCTTTTGCTGCTTCACTTGCGGCATCTAACAAACGATGTGTCGGAAGAATTAGGTGTGCTTTACGAGAGATAAGTAATTTTGTAGAAAAATCTATATTGTGTTTTGCTAGATTGTCGAGCTCATTTTTAAAAATTACGGCATCAATCACAACACCATTGCCTACAATATTTACTGCATTTTTGTGAAATATTCCAGACGGAATGGTATGTAAAACATGTTTTTGATCATTAAAAACCAGAGTGTGACCGGCATTAGGGCCTCCTTGAAACCGTGCGATAATATCATTTTGTTTTGTGAGTACATCGACAATTTTTCCTTTACCTTCATCGCCCCATTGCAGACCTAATAATAGATTAACTTTTGACATAGTTATAATAATTTATAGAGTGGTTTAAAATATAATTAACTTTTGATTTTCTTTTTTTGCTTTTTCTTTTTTGTACCGTAAAAAAGTAAGGAATGTTTATGAATTTTTACTTTAAAAACAGTTTCAATTGTTTTTTTTATCAATTCGATTCTTGGATCACAAAATTCAATAATTTCATTTGAGTCTTCAATGATTAGATGGTCGTGTTGTCGGTCAAAGTAGGATTTTTCATAAGTAGAATACTTTTTGCCAAATTGATGTCGCCTAATGAGACCGCATTCTAATAGTATTTCAACAGTATTATAAATAGTTGCTTTACTTACGCGATACTTCTTTTTAGTCATCAAAGCAAATAGAGTATCAATGTCAAAATGGTCTATTTGTTTATAAATTTCTTCTAGAATTGCGTAACGTTCCGGTGTTTTTCGGTGTTTATTGGCTTCTAAAAACTGTGTAAAAACTTTTTCGACTATATCGTAATCACTTTGTTTACTCATTTTGTTGAAATCTAAATCAATGAAGACAAAAATATGAATAAGAAGGGGTGAATAAAATTAAAATGTAGAAAGTAATTAAAACTTATTCACAGTTTTTGATTTGTCTTATTATTTTGAGAGTTTTTGAAGTTTTAAAAACACAATTTTCAGGTAATACAAAATTTAGATATTGGTTAAATGCTACTTTTTGTGAATACTGTAGATTGGAACAAGTGATTATTATTTATCGATTATTTACTTTTTTTTTCTCTTTCTACTTTAGTAACTCCTTCGATACTTTTTAGATTATTGATCAGCCTGTTTAATTGATCAATATTTTTGATACTCACACGTACATGCCCTTCAAAATAACCGGCTTCTGTATCGATATTTATGCGTTCAATATTAACATTCATAGTGTTTGAAATCACTAAGGTTACGTTATTGATTATACCCACATCATCTACGCCGGAAACCATTATGTTTACTTTGAACTCACGTTGAGTAGAGTCAATCCATTTTGCGCTGAGAATTCGGTAACGATAGTTTGCACGTAAATTGACTGCATTAGGGCAATCTTTTCGGTGCACTTTTAAGCCTTCGTTGATAGTTGTAAATCCAAATACTTGGTCGCCTGGAATTGGGTTACAACATTTGGAATTTGTATAGGGTAAATTTTCTTCATCTTTACCGAAAACCAATAAATCAAATTTTTGTGAAACCTCATCCTTTCCAACAAAACTTTCAGATTTATCACTTCTTGATTTACTCCTAAAAATTGAATAAAAACTTCTACTTTGTCGATTGGCAAACTTTTTTAGCTCGGTGTTTGAAAGTGATCCATTTCCGATACGATAAAACAAATCTAGGCTTGTTTTTAATTTGAAATAACTAACTAAATCGTTAATAGTTGTATTGTTGTATTTAATCTTTAAAGAGCGAAGTTTTCTACGCAATATTTCTTTACCTTCTTCACCGATTGATTTTTGCTCTTCTTTTAGAGAATTTTTAATTTTGGAACGAGCTCTTGAAGTTACTGCATAATCTAACCAAGCTAGTTTTGGTTTTTGACTGTTAGATGTGATGATTTCTACTTGATCACCACTTTTTAGTTCTCTACTTAAAGGAACAATTTTACCATTTACTTTGGCACCACGACAGTGATGACCCACTTCTGTATGAACAGCAAAAGCAAAATCAATGGGACTCGAACCTTTAGGTAATGATTTTATTTCCCCATTGGGTGTAAAAATATAAATTTCTTTAGAGTATAAGTTGAGTTTTATATTTTCCATAAAATCAACAGCATCAGCCTCTGTGGTTTTTAAAGCATCTTTTAGTTTGTTTAACCAATCATCTAAACCTGTTTCTTTTCCCGAACCATGTTTATATCTATAATGTGCCGCATAGCCTTTTTCAGCTATTTCGTGCATTCTATTAGATCTAATTTGAACCTCTACCCATTTTCCGTTAGGTCCCATTACAGTAGTGTGAAGTGCTTCATAACCTGTAGATTTGGGTCGAGTCATCCAGTCTCGCAAACGCATAGGATTTGGCGAAAAATGATCGGTCACAATTGAATAAATCTTCCATGCATCGTGTTTTTCATCTTTGCTTTGGGGCTTGTAAATAATTCGGATGGCAAATTTATCATAGACCTCATCAAAAATGACTCCTTGTGTCAACATCTTTTTACGGATTGAGAAAATTGACTTAGTACGTCCTTGTATTTCAAAATCAAATTCTTCTTTTTCTAAAGATTGTTGAATAACACTTGAAAATTCAGCGATATACTTATCGCGTTGTTCTTTTGTCTCTTTTATGTGACGAGCAATATCATAATATACTTCAGCTTCGGTATATTTTAAACCCAAGTCTTCTAATTCGGTTTTTATAGAATAGAGACCTAATCGGTGTGCTAAAGGAGCATAAATAAAAAGGGTTTCTGATGCAATGCGTGCTTGCTTTTCTACAGGCATAGCATCAAGAGTTTGCATATTGTGATACCGATCAGCAATTTTTATAAGAATAACTCTTACATCATCGTGAAGTGTAAGTAACATCTTACGATAATTTTCTGCTTGAATAGAGGCATCATCTTTTTTTAAATGTGATATTTTAGTTAGTCCGTTGACAATACGAGCAACAGTTTCACCAAAAAGTTGTTCGATGTCTTCAACCGTATAATTTGTGTCTTCAACAACATCGTGTAAAAGTGCTGCAATAATTGATATAGCACCTAGACCAATTTCATCTGCTACAATTTTTGCAACTGCTATTGGATGATAAATATAGGGTTCTCCACTTTTTCTGCGTTGATCCTTATGTGCCTCTACAGCTATATCAAAAGCCTTACGAATTGATTTAATATCTTCTTTGGAAAGCTCTTGATAAGTGCCTTTAAGTAAATCTTTATAAAGACGTTTTAATTCTTTAGATTCTTCTTCTATGGTAGCGGTATAAGCCATAGGGTAAAAGTAAAAAATTAATTCAGAATTCAGAATTAAGTATTGAGAATTTTTAAGAATTGTTTTTTTGCCAAACGCTAAACGCTAAACGCTAAATGTTTCAATCTTTTAAACTGATTATTTTATTTTTGTTGCCCATTGCCCATTGCCCACTGCCTAGAGCCTACTTCATCAAATTCTCTACACGTTGCACTAAACTAGGATGCGAATAATGCATAAATACATAAGTAGGATGTGGTGTTAAGTTACTCAACGAATTTTTAGAGAGTTTTTTTAATGCTGCTATAAGAGGCTTTCCATTATAGTTTGTTTTGGCATAATCATCAGCTTGATATTCAAATTTTCGGGAAAGTAAGTTCATTAATAAACCTGTAATCGCCGAAATCGGACTATATAAAATCCCAAAGGCAATAATCCCAATATGAAAACTAGGGATATTTACACCTAAAGCTGACGCTAATAATGGACTGTCAATAAACAAGGAAAGAATAAATAAGGTAATTCCTGTAGTCAGAATTGATAATACTAAGTTATAAATAGTATGCTTCTTTTGGTAATGTCCTATTTCATG
>JAUVOS010000003.1 GCA_030599055.1 Lutibacter sp. | reverse complement strand
TGTAGTATGTACAAAAGTATCAACGATGCCATTAGCAAGCTGTCTGTCAGATAGGCTAAAAGTAAATTCTGGGTCAAGAATAGAAAATTTGGGATATAATAACGGATGTCCAAATGCCAATTTTTCATTTCCTTTTGAGATAACTGCAAAGGAATTCATTTCACTTCCTGTTGCCGGTAACGTCAAAATTGTTCCAAAAGGAATAGCACTTTTTATAGAGACTCCTTTTGCTAGGATGTCCCAGGAATCACCTTTATAGTTTGCTGCTGCAGCAATAAATTTTGTGCCGTCAATCACGGAACCGCCACCAACAGCTAGAATAAAATCTATTTTTTTATCTCTGACAATTGCAACAGCTTTCATTAAAGTATCGTATTGCGGATTGGGCTCAATTCCACTAAATTCAATAAAGTTATGATTGCTTAAATTTTGTTTTACCATATCATAAATCCCATTTTTTTTGATGCTACCACCTCCATAAACGAGGAGTATTTTAGCTTCTTTAGGCAACTGACCTTTTAGTTTTTGAATTTGTCCTTTACCAAAGATTAGTTTTGTTGGGTTGTGAAATTCAAAATTATTCATATGTCGTTTTATTTTTTTAAATTAATTCCTCAAAATCCGCTTAATCCACCCCAATTTCTTTTTTGTATAAGGCGGATATTTAAAGTTGGGTTCAAAACCAAAGGGTTTTTGTAAGATACTTTTATAATGAGAAAAGTTTTTAAATCCGGCTTCTCCATGATAGCTGCCCATACCACTTTCTCCTACGCCTCCAAAAGCTAAATTATTATTTGAAATATGCATAACAGCGTCATTAATAGCGCCACCACCAAAGGATACTTCGTGTAGAATTTTATCTCTTAAACTTTTATTTTTTGTAAATATATAAAGCGATAAAGGTTTTGGTCTGGTTTTTATTTCTTGAATAATTACATCTATATCTGTAAAAGAAATAACAGGTAATAAAGGTCCGAAAATCTCATCTTTCATAATGGGATCCTCAAAATTTACATCTGAGAGAATTGTAGGTGATATAAAACGCGTTTTGGCATTCGTTTGTCCTCCGCAATACAAGTGTTCTCTGTCGATTAAAGCTTCAAGTCTGGAGAAATTTCTAGCATTGATTATCTGTACATAATTATCATTTTTGTACGCATAATCAAAAACTTCAATTTGGGTTTTTAACGCAATTAATAATTCTTTTTCAATTGCTTTTTCGACTAATAAATAATCAGGTGCAATACAAGTTTGCCCTGCATTGAGAAATTTAGCCCAAATTATTCTTTTGGCTGTTTCTTTGATGTTGGTGTCCTTTGTAATGATCGCCGGACTTTTCCCGCTGAGTTCTAAGGTTACAGGAGTGAGATGTTTTGCCGCCGCTTGATAGACAATTCGACCAATTGCGGTACTTCCTGAAAAGAAAATTTTATCAAATCTTTCTTTAAGCAATTCTGTTGTTTCTGGAATACTTCCTTCAATTACATACAAAAATTCATGGGGAAAATTATCATTAATCAGTTTTGCCATTACCGTACTAGTTTCCGATGGAATTTCACTGGGTTTTAAAATAACCGTGTTTCCAGCAGCAATAGCAGTTATCAATGGAACTAGTGAGAGATGGTACGGATAATTCCAAGTGCCTATTACCAAACAAACACCCAAAGGTTCCACAACGGTAAAACTACTAGCTGGTAAATTGGCCATATTGGTTTTGTTCCTTTTGCGTTTTGCCCATTTGGGGAGCTTTTTTATGGCAGTATTTATTTCGTCATACACAAAGTACATTTCAGAAGAATAGGTATCAAACTCCGATTTCTTAAAATCTGAGTAAATGGCTTTATAAAACTCCGTTTCATGCTCTTTTAAAAGACTTTTAAACTTTTTTAATTGCGTAATTCTAAAACCCAAATCTTTTGTTTGATTGCTATTAAAGAATTCACGTTGTGTTTTTATGATTTTTGAATATTTCATTGTTTTGTTTTAATACATTTTCATAAGTAATACTCTTTAAGAACTTTGCGTTCAATTCTTGCGTTCTATGCGTAAAATAATTTTATCCATAGCTCTTTCCGCAATAGCCGTAATACTCAATGCCGGATTAACGCCTGGATTAGCCGAAATCATCGAGCCATCAATAATAAACATATTATCGTAACCAAATACTTCATTGTTCTTGTTTATCACACCTTGTGTAGCGTCTTTTCCCATTACGGCGCCACCCAAAATATGTGCTGTTGAGGGTATTCCTACTAAGCTTTCTAAAGCAAAAGAAGTGGCTTTCCCATTGGCAAGTTCACCATATTTTTTTGTTAAGGCAATAGATTCCGGAATATCAGGACTCGGTTTTTTACCGGAACTTACAGAGGAACTCATTTTCCCCAAGATATTGAGTTTAAAACGTAAAGTACTGTCAATGGTTTGCATAAACAACAGAACCGTTGTGCTTTTTGCCCAATTATTGATAAAATAAATTTTAAAATAACTTAAAGGCGCTTTTATAAGTGCTTTCCCCATTCGTAAAATTCTGATAAATGGATTTTTACCTGTGGCATAAGGTAGGTGTAATAATTTCCAAAAACTAGATCCTTCGGAATAACGGACAACTTCCAAATGGCTGTTTTCATCCGTATGAAGTAAACTACCAATGGCGACACCTTTAGATAGATCTTTAGTTTTGTCTAAGGTTGAAATGCTCACTAAGGTTTCATTGTTGGTGCGAATGTCATCTCCTAATTTATCTGATAATAAGGGTAGTGATTTTGTTTTTATTTTTAAGAGGAGTCTAATCGTTCCCAAAACACCACCGGAAAAAATGACCCCTTTTGTTGTAAGTGTTTTCTTTTTCTTAAATAGTTTGGTGCTTGTTTTTATAGCGGTAGTATAACCAGTTGCACCTTCGTATTTATCTATAGGAGTTACATCATAAACTTCATGTTCAGCTAGAATTTTTGCTCCCTTTTGTTGTGCTAGATGCAGATAGTTCTTATCTAAAGTGTTTTTAGCATTATATCGACAGCCTGTCATACAACCGCCACAAAAATTACAACCACTTCTATCGGGACCTTTTCCCTCAAAGTACGGGTCTTTAACGATAACTTCTTCTTCTCCAAAAAAGATGGCTACATCAGGATGTTCAAATTCGTTTTCTCTACCAATTTCTTTAGCGAGATTTTTTAAGACGATATCTCCATCAAATAAGCGTGGATTTTTTGTTGCCCCTAACATTTGGGATGCCATTTTATAAAAAGGGTATAAGTCTTTTTTCCAATTGCTGAGTTCTGCCCAACTTCCTGTCGTGTAAAAAGCATCTTTTGGAATGGGCAAGGTATTCGCATAAACCAAGGAACCACCGCCAACACCCGTTCCTGATAAAATAACAACATGCCTAAAAATGCTCATTTTCATAATACCATAAAAACGAAGGAATGGCATCCATAGCCATTTAGGTAGATTCCAATTTGTCTTAGGGAAATCTTTTGAAGCAAACCATTTTCCTTTTTCGACAACTAAGACTTTATAGCCTTTTTCGGAAAGTCGTAAAGCACTTACAGAGCCGCCAAAACCGCTCCCAATAATTATATAATCATAATCGTAATCCATCAATAAATCATCTATAAAACAAGTTAATAAGAGGATATAAATATACGCTTTATTTTTTGTAATCAAATTTCATTTTCGACTACTTGTGCTTAACAATAGAGTAGCGATGTCCTGATAATTCTTCCAATATTAGGTTTTGGTTTTAGTATCAAACGTTCCACTTGACCGTTCAAACATTTCCAAATCAAAATATTTAACAGATGCTAGCATATGATCAAAAACATCTGCCATAATAAATTCGTAGTTTTTCCAACGTTTATCAGTGCTAAAAGCATAGAGCTCTATTGGAATTCCTTGTGGAGTGGGTGCTAATTGACGCACCATAATGGTCATGTCTTTATTGACGGCAGAGTGATTTTCAAGGTAGGTTTCCATATATTTTCTAAAAACACCTATGTTGGTTAGGTTTCTACCGTTTATTAACAAACTTTTATCAATATTGTGTTTCTTATTATAGGCATCAATATCTTTCTGTTTAGTTTCGACATAGTCAGAAATTAATTCAATTCTTTTAAGTTCTTCTATAGCATCGTCGGTCAAATATTTAATATTTGCTTGTTTGATTATAATGGCTCTTTTTAAACGTCTTCCACCTGAGTCCTCCATACCTCTCCAATTCTTAAAAGAATCAGAAATCAAAGCATAAGTAGGAATTGTTGTAATTGTTTTATCGAAATTCTGCACCTTTACAGTAGATAGATTTATTTCAATAACATCACCATCGGCGCCATATTTATCGAATGTAATCCAATCTCCAATTCGTACCATATCATTGATAGATACTTGAATACTAGCGACAAAGCCCATTATAGTATCTCTAAAAACAAGTATAGTAACTGCAGATATAGCTCCGAGAGCCGTAAAAAATTTCCAGAAACTCTGCTCAGTAATAACGGAAAAAGCAAACATAAATCCAACAAGCCAACCAAAAATCATAAAGACTTGAATATAACTGTCTATGGGTTTGTCTTTAACACGAGGAAGTGTTTTAAGGTAATCTTTAAGCGAATTTAAGATGCTTCTTGCAATCCATAAACTCAGAATTATACCAAACACATAGAGTCCTTTGATTGTCAATTTTTCAAAATAGGGATAATCTATAAATAGAAAAGGAATAAACTCCAATGCAATAAAAACAGGGATAATATGTGCAATATTCCTAGGGACGTTATTGGCTACCAATAGATCATCAAAATTTGTTTTAGACTTACTGGAAAACCGATGAGCAATACCGATAATAATTCTTTTTGTAACATAATGAATGATTAAAAGAATGATAAATAAAATCAACAACATAGCGAGCATGTTTAGAAATTTGGCTGTGTTGTCCGTTAGGCCGGTAGTGACTAGGTAATCATATAGCAGATGTGATAGTTTTTGCATGTTATATATGTCTTTTCAAAAGGAATTAATTATTTATAAATAGGCTTTTGCCGCTTTTAAAGCTTCTGGAATACCTGTAGGATTTTTTCCACCAGCAGTAGCGAAAAAAGGCTGTCCGCCACCGCCACCTTGAATGTGTTTGGCTAGCTCTCGAACTACCGTGCCTGCATGTAATCCTTTTTGTTGTACTAGATTTTTTGAGATATAGCAAGAAATTGTAGCTTTTCCATCTGATTCATTCGCTGCAACAATAAATAGATTATCCATTTTACTTCCTAGTTCAAAAAGTAGATCTTTGATGCCTTGTGTGTCTAAATCTAATTTAATAGCTAAAAAGTTGACACCATTTACATCGCTAACTTGAGATGCTAATTCAGACACCAAACCTTTTGCTTGTTCTTTGTGTAAATGGGTTACCTCTTTTCGTAAAGCAAGGATTTCTTCTTGCATACTCTGTATGGTTTTCACAGGATTTGGTGTGTTTTTGAGTAAATATTTTATTTCTTCAAACGTACTGTTGTTATCCATAAAGTAAGCTTTGGCAGCATCAGAAGTAATGGCTTCTATTCTACGAATACCAGCAGCGATAGCACCTTCTGAAGTTATTTTAAAATGCCAAATGTCTTTGGTGTTTACAACATGTGTTCCTCCACAAAGTTCTTTAGATTCACCAAATTGAATCATACGTACCGTGTCGCCATATTTTTCTCCAAACAGTGCCATAGCTCCTTTTTCCATTGCTTCATGTTTGGTAATGTTTCGATAATCATCACAAGGAATGCCTTCTCTGATTCGAGCATTGACAAAAACTTCAACTTCTTGAATTTCGTCTTTGGTCATTTTTCCAAAATGTGAAAAATCAAAACGCAAGTTCTTTGAATGTACAGCAGAACCTTTTTGCTCTACATGCTCTCCTAAAATTTCGCGTAAAGCTTGATGTAATAAATGGGTCGCGGTATGGTTACTCGCTGTTCTTTGTCTTTGTTTGCTATCTACTACTGCCTTATATTTTCCGTTGATATCATTGGGCAATGATTTGGCATAATGCACGATTAGATTGTTCTCCTTTTTGGTGTCAATAATATAGATTACATTGGCATTATCTACCTCAAGATAGCCTTTGTCGCCCACTTGTCCACCACCTTCCGGGTAAAAAGGTGTCAAATTAAATACTAATTGATAAAGTATCCCATCTTTTTTAGAAGTGACTTTTCTGTAACGAGTGATGTGTACAGGAGTTTCCAATAAATCGTATCCTATAAACTCTTCCTCGTCATCTTCTCTTAAGATAACCCAATCATCGGTTTCCAAACCGGCTGCAGCTCTCGATCGATCTTTTTGTTTTTGCATTTCAATAGCAAACTCAGCTTCATCTAACTGCATATTTCGTTCACTTAAAATCAAAGCTGTTAAATCAACCGGAAAACCAAAGGTATCAAAGAGCTCAAAAGCTTTTTTTCCTGAGACTGTATTTCCGTTGGTGTCTTTTATAATTCCTTCTAATAGCTGCAAACCTTGGTCAAGCGTACGTAAAAAGGATTGTTCTTCTTCCTTAATAACATTTGTGATTAAATGTTTTTGCATTTTTAATTCAGGGAAAGCGTCACTCATTTGATTGACCAAAGTGGGAACCAATTTATAAATAAACGCTTCTTTTTGTTTTAGAAATGTAAAGCCATATCGTACCGCTCTACGTAAAATCCGTCTGATGACATAACCCGCTCCTGTATTCGAAGGCAGTTGTCCATCGGCAATTGAAAAGGATACTGCTCGAACATGGTCGGAGATTACTCGTATGGCAATATCTTGTTCTTCATTCTTGCCATAAGGTGTTTGCGTAATGGTTTCTACCTCACGAATAAGTGGTGTAAAAACATCGGTGTCGTAGTTGGATTGTACATTTTGTACTACCATGCAAAGACGTTCGAAACCCATGCCGGTATCTACGTGTTTTTCGGGTAATTTTTCTAAAGAACCATCTGCCTTTCGGTTGAATTCCATAAAAACGAGGTTCCATATTTCCACAACTTGCGGATGATCTTTATTGACTAATTCTGCTCCAGAAAGCTTTGCTTTGTCTTCATCAGAACGAATATCAACATGTATTTCAGAACATGGACCGCAAGGACCTTGCGCTCCCATTTCCCAGAAATTATCCTTTTTATTTCCCATCAATATGCGTTCTTTAGGAACAATTTCTTTCCAATAATCGTAAGCCTCTTGATCTAAACGTAGTTTATCTTCTTTGTCTCCTTCAAAAACGGTAACATAAAGCTTTGATTTGTCGATTTTATAAATTTCTGTCAATATTTCCCAAGCCCAAGCAATGGCATCTCTTTTAAAATAATCTCCGAAACTCCAGTTTCCGAGCATTTCAAACATGGTATGATGATAGGTGTCTTTTCCGACTTCTTCCAAATCGTTGTGTTTCCCGGAGACACGTAAACACTTTTGAGTATCGGCAATACGACTGTATTTAGATATTCCATTTCCAAGAAAGAACTCTTTAAATTGATTCATTCCTGCATTGGTAAAAAGTAATGTAGGGTCGTCTTTAATAACTATAGGAGCCGAAGCAACTATTTGATGTTTTTTGGATTCAAAAAAATCAAAAAATTGTTGACGTATTTTTTGTGCATTCATGTTTCTTACTTTCTGTATTGTACTTAGTATTTCAGTTTTTTCTTTAACACTAATATTTCTAACTTCTAACTTCTAACTTCTAACTTCTAACGTTAAGGCTATCCTAAATATGGTATCATTTTGAGCTAAACCAAAACATTTTGTAAATTTGCTTGTTAGAACTAATGATTTAAGAGCAAAAATAAGACTTTTCAACTAATGGCGAAATTAAAATATCATTATAATCCCGAGACTTTATCATACAGCAGGATTATTCCAAAAAAGGGAAGGCATCTTAAAAGAGGATTGTTGATTCTTTTGTCGGTTTTATTGACAGGTTTTCTAGGGTTTATTGTTTTAATTAATTTTTTTGAATCACCTAAAGAGAAAGTGATGAAACGTGAGTTGGAAAACATGAAACTCAACTACAAGTTACTGGTTAAGAGGTCAGAACAACATACAAAACGTTTGATAGAATTAGAGGAAAGAGATAATAATATTTATCGTCAGTTTTTTGAGGCATCTCCTGTTCCAAATGAGATTCGAGTAGCCGGGTTTGGCGGAGTTAATCGCTATAAATCATTAGAAGGTTTTGACAATTCGAAAATGATACTAAATTTAACAAAGCAAATGGATGGTTTGTCAAAACGTATCGTAATACAATCAAAATCCTTAGATGATATTGTTAAAATGGCAGAGAATAAGGAAGAAATGTTAGCTTCAATTCCCGCTATACAACCTGTAAAAAAAGAAGAACTAACACGTATGGCATCCGGTTATGGAATGCGAATGCACCCCATTTTAAAAATTCGGAAAATGCATGAAGGTATGGATTTTAAAGCAAAATCGGGTACGCCTATTTATGCAACAGGTAATGGAACGGTTATACGAGCTGATAGAAGTAGTACTTTTGGAAATGTAGTATATATTGAACACGGTTATGGGTATAAAACTGTTTATGCGCATATGAAAAAAATAGCGACTCGTAAAGGAAAAAAAGTAAAAAGAGGTGACATAATTGGTTATGTAGGAAATACAGGTAGATCGGTATCACCACATTTGCATTACGAAGTTCATAAAAACGGAAGAACTGTTAATCCTATTTACTATTATTATGGAGATTTAACTCCGGAGGAATTTGTAGCTATGCAAAAAGCAGCAGAAGAGGAAGGGCAATCACTGGATTAGAAGTATTTGAAAATTTATAAGAACCAGAAACGTATATACTTATGCACATAGACTTGCCAGACAAAATGTATTACAAGATAGGTGAAATAGCCAAAGCTTTTAATGTAAAGACTTCATTAATAAGATATTGGGAAAAAGAGTTTAAAACCTTACACCCCAAGAAAAACAAAAATGGAAGTCGTCTTTTTACAAAAAAGGATGTTGCATCTTTACAGCATATATACTATTTAGTCAAAGAAAAAGGCTATACATTAGAAGGTGCTAAACAGAAAATAAAAGATAAAAGAAACTTAGGTGAAAGTAAGTTGCAGGTCAATCAAGCAGTAATTTCTCGTCTGGAAAGCATTAAGCATGAACTCTTGCAGATTAGAAACCAACTTTAGAATTTTAACAAGAAAATCAACGTCTGAAATTCGGAGCCCAAAATTAAGAACCAAAAAAATAATATAAAAAAATCTGGCACTCAAATTATTGAATGACATTTTTTTTTACGATATTTATCCCATTAAAATATATACTTAACAATAAATCCAATTATTATGAAAAAATGGTTAATTCCTTTATTAGTATTAGTAGCAATAGGTTATGCATTATACAGCTGGGCAGTCGGTTTTAATAATACCGCTATTGACTTAAATGAAGAAGCGACAAACATGTGGGGAGATGTCGAAAGTTCGTATCAACGTAGAGCAGATCTTATCCCCAATTTGGTAAATACGGTAAAAGGATATGCATCGCATGAAAAGGAGACTTTAGAAGGCGTTATCAAAGCAAGAGCAGAAGCAACAAAAACAACGATTGATCCTTCTAATATGACTCCTGAAAAGATGGCGGCATTTAACAAAGCTCAAAGTGGTTTATCAGGTGCATTGGCTAAATTGATGGTTGTCGTAGAACGCTATCCGGATTTAAAAGCAGATCAGCATTTTAAAGAGTTGATGTCGCAATTAGAAGGTACTGAGAACCGTATTAATGTGGCACGCAATCGTTTTAACGAAGCCGTAAACCCATACAACAAACACATTAAAAGATTTCCAAATATGTTGTTAGCAAAACTTTTTGGCTTTGATGACTTAGAATATTACAAATCAGAGGAAGGTTCAGATATAGCGCCTAAAGTTGATTTTGATACAAAAAAAACGGAATAAAAAATGAATGCGGTAGAATCTTTCCTAACAGCTACTCAAGAAAAGAATGTGATTAAAGCAATTAAAAACGCTGAAAACAATACTTCGGGAGAGATACGAGTTCATATTGAAAATAAAACAGAAAAACCTACTTTGGAACGCGCCAAAGAGGTTTTTTTGTATTTAAAAATGGATCAGACAAAGCAGCGTAATGGCGTGTTGTTTTACGTGGGCGTTACAAGTAAAGAGTTTGCAATTATTGGTGATGAAGGAATCAATAATGTAGTGAGTGACAATTTTTGGGATGAAGAAAAAAAACTTGTTACAGCTTATTTGGCCCAAAACAATTTTGAAAAAGGACTAATTGAAGGCATCATAAAGGTAGGTGAAAAATTGAAACATTTTTTTCCTTATCTAACTGATGATGCAAATGAATTATCTGATGAAATATCTAAAGGATAATTTTTTAATAATGAAACATAATACTATTATTACGCAATTACGTAGATACGTTGCATGCAACGTATCTACGATGCGTATAAATAGTTTGTTTTTATTATTTTTTGTATTTTTTTTAACCACGCTCCAAGCACAAGATTATTTACCTGCTAAACCCACAATACCTACTTCTGTTTATGATGGAGCAGGATTGTTGAGCAGCCATGAAAAAACAGCTCTTGAGCAAAAACTTATTAATTATGCCGATACAACTTCCACCCAGATTGTAGTGGCAACCATTAAATCCTTAGAAGACAGAGATATCAACTTATATGCTGCCCAATGGGCTCATAAATGGGGGATTGGCCAAGCAGACAAAGACAATGGGGTTTTGTTTTTAGTTGCTCAAGAGGATCGAAAAATGGCTATTCAAGTAGGCTATGGTTTAGAACATTTGCTGACAGACGCCATGTCACGGAGAATTATCGAACTCGTGATTGCTCCGCATTTTAAGTTAGGTGATTATTATTCTGGGATAGATGAAGGGACAACCGCCATGATTGAAGTGCTTGCTGGAGAATATGAAAACGATACAGTTTCTAGTGAATCGAGGGCTTTTTCTATTATTCTATTTCTTGTAATATTTATTATTGTTATTATTATTTTAACGAAAGCAAATAAAAATTCGGGTAGAGGAGGAAAAGGATATAAAACATATGGAACAGGACCCATTATACTCAGTAGTGGAGGACGAAGTGGTGGTTTTGGAACCGGTGGCTTTGGTGGCGGTGGCGGTAGTTTTGGTGGTGGCGGTTTTAGTGGTGGATTTGGTGGTGGCGGTTTTGGTGGCGGCGGTGCTAGTGGAGGATGGTAATCGGATTTTAGATTTATAAAAATGTAGAGACGCGATTAATCGCGTCTCTACATTTTTATTATATCCCAAATTGTTTTTTAACTCGATCTATGGAATCTAATTTTTCCCAGGTAAATAATTCTACTTCAATTTTCTCTTTTAGTATTTTACCTGCTGTGTAATCAAAACGTTCAAAGCATTTTAATTTTTTCTCAGGACTTCTTCCAAAATGTCCGTAAGTTGCCGTTTCTAAATAGATCGGCTTACGTAAGTTTAAGGTTTTTTCAATTCCAGCAGGTGTCAAATCAAATAGTTCTTGAACTGAATCAGCGATTTGTGTATCAGCCAGGTTTATTTTAGAGGTTCCGTAGGTGTTGATAAAAACACTAACCGGTTTAGCGATACCAATGGCATACGCGACTTGTAATAGCAATTCATCTGCAACGCCTGCAGCTACTAAATTTTTAGCTATATATCGAGCAATATAGGCTCCGGATCTATCTACTTTGCTAGGGTCTTTTCCTGAAAAAGCACCCCCACCATGTGCTCCTTTTCCTCCATAAGTATCAACGATAATTTTGCGACCGGTTAGTCCGGTATCGCCGTGTGGTCCACCAATTACAAATTTTCCGGTAGGATTTACTTCGAGAATTAAATCATCATTAAATAGTTTTTTGTATTCAGGGAATTCTTTTAAAACTCTTGGAATAAGGATATTTCTTACATCATCTTTAATTTTTTTCAGCATAGCTTCATCATCGCTATCAAAATCATCATGTTGTGTCGAAACGATGACCGTATGGATTCTAATCGGTTTATGATTATCATCGTATTCTACTGTTACTTGTGATTTGGAATCCGGACGTAGATAGGTCATTTCTTTTCCTTTTTTACGTATTTCGGCCAATACTTTTACCAATTTATGTGATAAATCCAAACTAAGAGGCATATAGTTTAGCGTTTCGTTAGTGGCATAACCAAACATCATTCCTTGATCTCCTGCACCTTGTTCTTCTTTACTATCACGAACTACACCTTGATTAATATCTTTTGATTGGTCGTGAATCGCTGAAAGAACACCTAAGGAACGATGTGAAAAATAATACTCGTCTTTATCGTAACCGATATGCTGAATAGTTTGACGGGTAATTTTTTGAATATCTATATAGGCTTTACTTTTGACTTCACCGGCAACAATTACTTGACCAGTTGTCGTTAAAGTTTCAATCGCTACTTTAGATTTTGGATCAAAAGCTAAGAAATTGTCTAAAAGGGCATCTGATATTTGATCAGATACTTTGTCGGGGTGTCCTTCAGATACGGACTCGGATGTAAATAAATATGACATTTTTTATAATTTAATGATTTGTATATATTGATTATCGAACGAAGTCGAGATTGGTCATCGAACGAAATCGAGATTGGTCATCGAGCGGAGTCGAGATTGGTCATCGAGCGGAGTCGAGATGATGATTTACTATTCTAGAAACAAGGATGTAGCATAAAGTTTAGGAGAAAAACCACCGCTTTAGCATTTTTGAAGAGGTTGCAATCAGTTCAAATTTTTCCTCGTTTTAGTAGAGCAAAGATATGATTTAATTAGGAATTAGATAGTGCGAAATGGAGTAATTATTATGGGTATCAATTTTGTAAATAACTTTATTTGTAAAAGTGATCCCTTTTAAACAAATTGGAACTGTTTTTGTTTACTTTTGTCTTATAAATAATTAAAATCTAAAATAAAACAATTATGGCTATTGAAGTAACCGACGCTACTTTTGAAGAAGTAGTTTTACAATCAGACAAACCGGTTTTCGTTGACTTTTGGGCAGCTTGGTGCGGACCCTGTAGAATGATTCACCCAATTATGGATCAAATAAGCGAAGAATACAAAGACAAAGCAATCGTAGCGAAAGTAGATATTGATAAAAATCAAAAATTTGCTGCTGAATATGGTGTGCGAAATATTCCTACTGTTATCCTTTTTAAAAATGGAAAACAATTTTCAAAACAAGTGGGAGTAGCTCCTAAAGCTGTTTATGTTGAAAAATTGGAAGAAGCGTTAAAATAATGTAGAATTCAGAATGTAGAATTCAGAATTAATGAAGGTTTGAGACATAGTTCTCAAACCTTTTCTTATTTTTGAGCTATAGAAATGCAAATAGATCGTTTAAAAAATAAAGAACCTTTAACCAATTTTGAGTTACTTGCCAATCAAGTAGTTGAAGGATTTTTTGCGGGAATGCATCAAAGTCCGTTTCATGGTTTTTCTGTAGAATTTGCAGAGCATCGTTTATACAATAAGGGCGAAAGTACCAAGCATATTGATTGGAAACTCTATGCCAGAACTGACAAGCTTTATGTAAAACGCTATGATGAAGAAACGAATTTACGCTGTCATATTATTATGGATAACTCAGCATCCATGTATTATCCGGAAGCTGCAAATAGTTCCATAGACAGTCTTAACAAAATTGGATTTTCTG
Organism: Lutibacter sp.; assembly: GCA_030599055.1. Taxonomy (GTDB): domain Bacteria; phylum Bacteroidota; class Bacteroidia; order Flavobacteriales; family Flavobacteriaceae; genus DQTL01. The sequence goes on along the minus strand of JAUVOS010000003.1, from coordinate 12,699 downwards.
CAGTAGCTGCTGCTTCTTTGATGAACTTGCTAAAAAAACAAAGAGATGCGGTTGGTTTGAGTATTTATGCCGATACGCTTGAGTACTATGCTCCTGAAAAGAGTAGTGAAAGACACCATCGCAGATTATTAAATAATTTAGAACCCTTACTTCACAACAGCACAAAAACAACTACCGATACTTATTTGTTTTTACATCAGATTGCTGAAAAAATCCACCGCCGTTCCTTGATTTTCCTCTTTACGGACATGTGGCAAGCCGATAAAAAAGAAAAGGAACTTTTTGAGGCCTTACGACATTTAAAATACAACAAACATGAGGTTGTTTTGTTTCATACGTACGATGGGGAAACCGAACTCAATTTTGAATTTGACGAACAACCCAAACGCTTTATTGATGTGGAGACAGGCGAGCATATTAATTTATATGCTGACAATATAAAAGAAGACTATCAAAAGCTTGTAGAAAACTATTTCCAACAACTAAAACTCAAATGTATGCAGTATAAAATTGATTATGTACCTGTTGATATTAACCGGGGTTTTCATAGTGTTTTGTCTGCTTATTTGTTGCGAAGAAAAAAATTAATGTAAACGTTTAACAATAATCAATTAAAATAATTGAGTACACTCAAAGGTTTTTTTAAAGACAGTATCATCTACGGTGTCGCGGCTGTATTACCACGAGTTATCAATTTTTTGTTAGTACGTGTTCATACCGATGCACTTCCGGCAGAGGTGTATGCCGAAAATACAGACTTTTATATTTGGGCGGCTTTATTTGCTGTGTTGCTTACTTTTGGAATGGAAACCACCTTTTTTAGGTTTTATAAAGATGCCGATAAAAAAGACAGTTTAGTAGCCACTACATTTATTAGTATCAGTATTGGTGTAGGTGTGTTTCTGCTTGTTTTTAGTCTTTTATTTGTGCCTATTTCCAACTTTTTTGGCTTTGGAATGAATCCCTTGCGTTTGCAACTTTTTATGGCTATTCTGGCATTAGATACTTTGGCAATGATTCCCTTTGCCTATTTAAGAGCCTCAAACCGTCCTGTTAAATATACTTTTATAAAATTAGTGAATGTTGGTATCATCGTAATCGTGCAACTATTTGCCTTGCGGTGGATTCCAAACTGGGAACAAGATGGAATAAAGCTACCAAACGTTATCCTAGATAACTATCCGGCAGTCAGTAAGGTTAATTATATATTTATAGCTAATTTATTGGGAAGTGCTATTAGCTTCCTTTTATTACTTCCCTATTTATTGCGGTTTAAATGGCAATTTGATAAAGTGTTGTGTAAAAAAATGTTACTGTATAGTTACCCCATTGTCATTGCAGGTTTGGCGTATGTTGTCAATGAAAATTTAGATAAGTTTCTTATTGGAAAATTCATCGATAAAGAAACAGAAGGTTTGTATGCGGCAGCTTATAAATTAGCCATTTTTATGAACCTCTACATCATGGCTTTTCGCTTAGGAGCAGAGCCTTTTTTCTTTAACATCTCACATAAAAAAGATGCCAAAGAAACCTATGCCCTGATTATGAAGTATTTTGTAATCATAGGTTCGTTCGTTTTGATAGGAATTGTCGCTTTTTTAGACCTTTTTAAACACTTTATTAACCCTGATTATTGGGTAGCCTTGGGTATTGTTCCTATCGTGCTTTTAGCCAATTTATTTTTAGGTATTTATCACAATTTATCTATTTGGTACAAATTGACCGATAAGACAAGATATGGTATGTATTTTTCAATTTTTGGAGCGCTTATTACCGTTGTTTTTAATGTTGTGATGCTTCCCATAATTGGCTTTATGGCATCTGCCTGGGCGACTTTATTAGCTTATGGATTGATGATGTTAGCTTCTTTTTGGGTGGGAAGGAAACACTATCCAATACCTTATGATATAAAGAGAATTTTAAGTTATTTATTAATAGGAGTCACAATAGCTTATCTATCCTACTATTTTTTAGAAAGAAATTGGCTTATGTCAATTATGGAAGTTCTTATATTTGGAGTAATCATTTTTTATTTTGAACGAAAGGCAATTCGAAAGATGCTTTAATCAACACATTCTTACAAATTGCACAAAGCCCAAAGCCCAAAGCCCAAAGCCCAAAGCACACAGCACAAAGCACACAGCACAAAGCGTATAGCCCAAAGCGTATAGCCCAAAGCCCAAAGCCCAAAGCCCAAAGCCCCCAGCTTAATTCCTCACTTCATCTGGAATCTCACAAACAGGAATCGGAATCATTTTGTGCCTATTGGTTCTGTGTAATCGTGTGTATATTTCAAACACTTCACGTTGACGCCCAGAAAAATCAGAAGCCGTTTTATTGCGTTCTATTTGTGACATTGCCCATTCCAATTCGTCATAACTTGCACCAATTTGGTCTTCGTCGGTTCTATTATCACCAAATAAACCATCGGTTGGAGCTGCTTTTAAAATGCTTGTTGGCACGCCTAAATACGTTCCTAATTCATAGACTTCAGATTTCATCAAATCGGCAATCGGACTAATATCGACACCACCATCGCCATATTTTGTAAAAAACCCGACGCCAAAATCCTCTACTTTGTTTCCTGTTCCGGCAACGATATAATTGTGTAAACCAGCGAGATGAAAAAGCGTGGTCATTCGTAATCTTGCACGAGTATTAGCTAGAGAAAGATTTACTTTAGCAGTTTTTTCTATTGTGGGAATATTTTTTTTAAAAGCTTCGAAAGTAGCTGTTAAATCTACTTCTTGAGAGTTTACTTTAGTATAATTTTGTTTAAGACTTTTGATGAGTTCGTGTCCTCTTTCTACTTGGTTTTTAGCTTGATGAATCGGCATTTCAACACATAAAACAGGAAAACCGGTTTTAGCACAAAGACTAGCGGTAACAGCCGAGTCAATTCCACCAGAAACACCGATAACAAAACCCTTGATATTTGCTGATTTGGCATAATTTGCGAGCCATTTTACAATATAATCCGTAACTTTTTTTGTATTCATTTCTGTAGTTTAAAGTTTAAAGTTAAATGCTCAAAGTTTATTTTTTATTTTACATCGATAGAGATATTAATAATTATATAAGGGCTGTTCAGGCACTTTCTGTTTTCGCATGCAAAGAACGCAAAGCCTTTAAAATTATTATATTACGCAAAGTTCAAAGAAATGAATGCTTTGCATTCATAAAACTTTGCGTTCTTTCGTTTTAAAAATCATCCTAATTCCTTTGCGAGCTTTGCGTGAAATACATTTTTAAAAATTCTTACGGGTGAATAGTTGCATAATTATTAAATATTTCTCAAAAGCTTATATTAAAATAAAAATATTTTGTTTGCTTTGTCGTTTATAATTACAAAAATAGGTCTTTATGATGATATTAGGTTTTAAATTAAAATACTTCTCGCTGTTTTTTTTACTAGTGAGTCTTTTTGCTTGTAAAAACGAGAAAGATATGATTGCTATTTCGAAAATTTCTATGAATGCAAAGTTACAGCGTTTTGACAAGGAGTTTTATAATTCAGATACATCAAGCATTAAAGATATTCGTGTAAAATACTCCTATCTTTTTCCTGGTGATGAACCGGATAGTCTTTGGTTATCAAAAAAAAATGATTCACTAACTCAAGTTCTTTATCAAGAAAGCCAAAGTGTTTTTGGTAATTTTAACAAAGAGTTTACCGAAATTGAAACACTTTTCAGATATGTGAAGTATTATTATCCTAAATTTAAAGAGCCGACAGTAGTGACACTTATTTCGGAATTAGACATGGATAATCAAATAATATATGCAGACAGCTTACTTTTGATTTCTCTTGACACCTATCTTGGGAAAGAAAAAAAGTATTACAGTAATTATCCTGTTTATTTACGACCTAATTTTGATAAATCTCATATAGTTAATGATGTTGCAATGGCTATAGCTTATGAAGTCTCACCACATTTACCCTATAGATTGTTTTTAGAAAGAATAATAGCTTCAGGAAAATTGAAATATGCCATGCATCAATTTTTACCTAAAAAATCAGAGTCAGCAATTATTGGTTATTCTTCAGTAAAAATGGAGTGGGCTTTTAACAATGAGGAAATGATTTGGAAATATTTTATTGAAAAGGAATATTTATATAGTACCGATAAAGAATTGCAAAGTCGTTTTATTGATTTAGCTCCTTTTTCAAAATTTTATTTAGTTTCAGATAACGAAAGTCCAGGGCAAATAGGAATTTGGTTAGGTTATCAAATTGTCAAAGCTTATATGGAAAATAATACGGTATCTTTGCCGACTATGATGGCAACTCCACCCATAGATATTTTTAAGAATTCAAAATACAAACCCAGACGATAATGGCGATAAAACATACATCAGAAGTGAATTTTAAGATTCATTTAGACGAAAACAAAATACCCGAAAAATTAGAATGGTCCGCCGAAGAAGGAGGTGTCAAGAAGGAAGAAACAAAAGCGATATTCATCTCTGTATGGGATTCAAAAAAGAAAGAAACCCTAAAGATGGATTTGTGGACAAAAGAAATGCCTTTAGATGAAATGAAGCAATTTTTTCATCAAACATTGTTGTCAATGTCTGATACTTTTCACCGTGCTACCAGCGATGATAAAATGACCGCCGCTATGCGTGATTTTTCTGAATATTTTGCTGAAAAGTTGGAGTTGATTGAAAAGAAATAAAAAAAGGGACTTAATGAAAAGCCCCTTTTAATATGCAATTACTTGATACTATTTTGTAATAATAATTTGTTCAGTTCTAATTTTATTTCCATCGGAAAGTGTTAAAAAATAAGTTCCTTCTGCAAAATCAGAAATGTTAATTTGTTCTTCAATAGAAATACTATCTTTAGAAAGAAGTTTTCTGCCTAAGATGTCATAAAGGCTTATATTTAAACCTTCGGCATTTTTGATGTTTAGTTCAGAGTTTGCTGGATTTGGGTATATTAAACTATCAGCGAAAGCAATATCCTCAACACCTTGAGATAATGGAACTGAAAATTCTTGTGATTCTTCAGCGCCATGACCACCGGTACTGTAGTACAAAGGATTGGAATTGGCATCAGCAACAATTATTGTTTCACCGCCGTTACCACCTGAATCATAAACTGTAAAAGTGTAACAGTCTTGAGGGAAACTATACAACTCATTGATGTTTTCATTATTCCCATAAGGGCCACCGCTTTCTACAACGATACCACTTGAGTCTGTGATTTCCCAAGTACACTCATTGCCATTGTTTCCGGTTTGAATAAACACCTGTATATTATGATCAACAGCAGTTGAAGCTTCATCAAAACTTGAATTAGCAGTATTATTACTTGTATCATCATCTGCAACTCCATTTACATGAGTAATTTCAAATTCGATAGGATTAGTGGCGTTTAAAATAGCGAAAGATAGATTCTCTAAGGTAATAATTGCTTGATCAAACATGCTAATTGAACTTCCATTCCAGTTATAAGTCCCAGTAGTATTACCACCATTAATTGAATAATCGATGGTTAGAGAAGTAATATCGTCTGAACCATAGTTTTTAACCATAAGAGAAGGAGAGACGAGTAAATTACAGCTCGATGGAACATCATTTACACTTAGAATACCAATATTATTTGTCCCAGTAGGTTGTGCTAGCGATATTTTATCCGCTTGTAAAATATTTTTTGTAGAATTGTCTTGTATAAAAGCTACTAATTCACAATTAGATAAATCCCATGCAGCATCTGCTGTAAAACTTAAATTTAAGGTTGTTGCATTACCTGTATAAGCTGTTCCTGTTTGAGTTGGATACATAGCTCTACTTATAAAATTCAATTCAGTTTGTCCTTGCCAGTTTTCAGCAACATGAGACTCTGTTAAAACTAAATGAATAGCAAGGTTTGTTCCAGTGTAAGTTCCAACTTCATCAATGTCAATTGTAACATCATAATTTGAACCAGTATGTGTGTATGATAGTTCTAGTGTAAAATCAGACATTACAGCTATAGCTGCGTCATATTTTGGAAGGTAAGATTCGTACATACTATTGGTATGGCTTCCACCAACAACACTGTTTCCTCCGTTAAAAAATGCAGTAGGGTAACCTGAAATACCATAGTATGAGTTTCTAGCATTGGAACCAGCATATGTATGTGAGTCTCCATTATGGTTTTCAATAACGGCAACTTGGTGACCATTATGTACGAGGTCATCAGCTCCCATAGCTGCACCTGGACAAAAACCACACCAAGTTCCTGTGCCAATTTCTACAACTACGTAATTTTTGTTTACTTGCTGAGCATAATTATTTTCAGCATTTAAAAAAATAAATGTAAAAATGAATAAAAAAGATAAAAAGTTAAATTGTTTCATATTATCAAAGTTTAATTAGTAATAAAATTTAAGAATTCAAAAATACTATTTAAAAACGTATAAAAAAATATTTTAGAAATTATATTTTAAAAAAAAACCATCGTTTCATAACGATGGTTTTTTTATAGTTAATACAACTATTCACTTAATACTGTTAGAAAATTACAGTTTTTTCATTATTATTTAATAATAATTTTTTTCATTCCTGATTGTGCGCCATTGGTGATATTTAAAAAATACAAACCAGATTCAAAATTAGATAAATCTATTGTATCTCCATTTTCTATTGCGGCCTTTCTATATACAACTTGTCCAATATTATTTATTAGACTTAAATTGACAGTTTCTTTAGTGCTGATATTCAATAATCCAGTAGTAGGATTTGGATAAGCATTAAAGCCAATTTCAGAAATAAACTCATCAACAGCTAAATCGTAATCTAGAGCCATTTGAGTAGCATTTACTATAATCCCTGTAGTTGCATCAATAAGCAGAACTACAAGATCTACTTCGTCAGGATTAAATCCACTATCAAGTGTATATGTAAACTCATGAGTATAAGGAGTTCCATAAACTACATCAGCAGGAATAATGCCTGAAATACCATCCCAGCCATTTACCAAAACTCTACCTACATGGTTATAAACCATATCTTTAGCTAGAACAGGGTTGGGAAGATTTGCCCAGTTGGTTCCATCCCAATCGATTAAATCGCCATAGCCACCACCTGAGTAATAGTTTGCCTGGTTCCAAGCTGATGTGGATCCTGTAACGCCACTTTCAACAATAATCAATGAAAGATTGTAAGATGTACCTGTAAGATCCATAGCAAAGTTTGTAGTAGCTTCTAAAGTGATATCGCCTGTACTTACATCCCATGTTTTTGCGGTTATTTCAATTTTTCCCAAAGGAATTTCTTGTTTTGCAGCCAAATATGCAGGCTCAAGTGTTGATAATCCTGGATCATAAACTTTATCTCTATTCAATACCCCACTAGGGTATCCACCAATAAAAGTCCCAATTCCCTGATCGTATTCCGAAACAGTCATTGGATCACCATTATGAACACCAATTCCAATCCAGGAACCATCTGTATAATTATGAGCCATAGTGTTTAGCCCAACCAATCCACGTGGACAATAACCACACCATGTTCCGGTTCCTTCTTCGTAAACCACATTTTTAGAGAAGATTTCGTTCACACATAAAACTTCTGCACTTAATGCATTATTATTTGGATCGTCATCTACGCCCGCCCCATTGATATTCTCAACAGTAAGTTCAATTGTATGCTCTCCAACTTCCATTTGAGCAAGCTCAGGATGAGTAAATTCAAATGTTGTATTAAAAGCAATATCAAGGTTATCAAAAGTATAAACAGCGCTGTTTGTTCCATCAAGAGAATAAACCACATCGAAAGAAGTAATAGGAGTGTCTCTTTCGCTACGAATAATTCCTGTTATTTCTAGATTTCCAGCAACCACTTTGGGTGCTAAAATGAAATCAATGAGGTTGACATCAAGACCAACTGAGGAACATACATTCATAAATACGTAAAATTCTCCAGGATCTGGATCTTCTAAAAATTCACACACATAAACATCGATACCAATTCCATTGGTCACAGTAAAGGAGCACTCCTCGGGATAAGAACCAGCAGTCCAAACCAAACTAATATCTGTCAAATCTGGCGCAGAAATAGTTGCAGTTCCAGAACTTCCACTACCAATAGTGGCTGTACCTAGAAGAGTACCACCGTCATAAACTTTAATTGAAGCGCCATTCCAACCATCTCCATAGCTATCTTCCATATCGATAGTAATATCACATTGTGCAGATACAAAAGAGATTTGTCCAAAAATCAGAAGACTCGTCAAACTTAATAGTAGGATAATTTTTTGATTCATTGTTTTCATGTTAAAAAAATATTTAATTAAGAATTATTTTACTAATATTTTTGCTAAGGACTGTTGCCCTTGAGCATTTCTTAATTTTAAATAGTACAATTGTTTCGCAAAAGAACTTACATCAATTGTATGGCTTCCAGCTTCAAAGTTAAATTGCTTGATCAGTTGCCCTTGTGAATTTATCAAACGTGCAGAAACAGGCTCGGTAATTTCTAAAGTTAAAAAATCACTGGTAATTGTAGGAAATAGTTTATAATTTACTTCAGCCAAATCTTCAACCGAAGCAGTACCATCATAACTATAAGTAAATGTAATTGGGGTTGCTAATCCGTCCACATCAAAAAAACGAAAAGTATATTCAATCGGATAGTTGACATCATCTCCGGGATCAGTGCTGTAGAAATGGTCTCCATCGTTTGTAGTCACTCCTGGGTCAATTTCTTGAGGGCCTCCGGCTTGAGGGGCTAGTGGATAAATTTCTCCTGGGGCAGGAGCACCTGGTGGAAGACACTGTTGAAAAATACAAAGAACTTCTCCATCTATCGTTGTATTGGTATTACTCACATATTCTAATCTCATATCCAAAACATCAGCACCTATATTTGTTATATCAAAAGTAAGATCTGCTTCTTCTCCGATTTCGCTAAACGTAAAGACAGAACCATCAGTTATTGGTGTTCCGTCATGTGTAGCAACTGTAAAAAGGCTTTCAGTACAATTCATAGGAGTTGGGTTAAATTCTGAAGAAAATGTGGCTTCTAAATCTCCTATTCCGTTTATTGGCCATATATCTAACTTAATAATTTTATTATCGGGATCGATAAGACAAACTGTTGGATATGCAGCAGGATTAAATTTACTATCAACTGGAGTAGCACCACAATCTACACTAATAGCAGGGGCGTGATTAAATGTGCCACCATAAGTATTTTCGAAGGCTTCTACTTCAGGATCGTGATCGGTACTAAGAGTCCCGAACATTGACATACAAACTACTTCACCATTATTACAACCATATTTGTCGTAAAATTCATTAAAAATAGGTGCTGTTGTCTGACAAGGACCACAAGATGTAAAAGAAAAATCAATAAAAACATATTTGCCTTCAGATGTATAAGTATATAAATTGTGTTCATCACCATGTATATCGGTTACTGTAAAATCATCGACAACATCGTTTAAGCTATAACCTTGTATTTGGGCTTGGCTGACAAAGGTTGTGAAAAGAAAAAAAACAACTGTGTAAAAATACTTCATAATAGATTAGTTTAATAGTGAATAATTAAATTTAAAGAGCGTCGCAAGCTACTAAAAATAAAATAAAATTATAGTAGCAAGTCTAATAAATTACTTTTTCTTTTTAATGTTTATTGTTAATAATTATACAACATAACAAATACTCAATAAAAAGCCCTACTTATATAAAAAAATATTATTGTCCGATAAAAGATAAAAGATAAAAGATAAAAGATAAAAGAGAAAAGACTACCTATTTAACCGATAGATAATCTGTCATTTCCTCAAAAAATATTATCGTATGATACATAATTTAGAGAGTTTCTTGCGAACATTGATTAGCATGGTGTCAAATTGGTTAAAGCTTTCATTCCCTTTATTCTCAAGGAAAACAGGTTTTCATGTTTTTTTTACTCGGACGCTACTAAAATAAAATTGATTGGTGTTATTTAACAATCAATTTACGTGTTATTTTTCTTGCGTCTCTGTTATTTAAAATGGATACAAAATAAATTCCTTTATTCAAATTAGGGTATATTTTTTGAGTTGCTGTTGTCAATGTATTTGTAAATACTTTTTTGCCGAGAATATCGAAAATACTAAGAGTAGCGCTATTGTATCCGTCTAATTTTATAGTAATATCATTTCCATTTGTAGGGTTTGGAAATATTGAAAAATCAAAATCACTTGCGTACTCATCACTGCTTAACGAACAATCAATAGGTTGTGGATTGAAACTGCTTGGAAAAGCGGCTTCTAAATCTTCTACAGAGTTATTAGGACTAATATCAGAATCAATCATTGAGTTATCAGGACCTATAACGCATTTAGCAGGGTAGTACATAGGGTTAAAATCAGTTATAACTGCTTCGCATCCTCCATCTATACTTACTGCCGGTGCATGATTAAATGCTCCTCCATGGGCGTTTTCAAAATCAATTACAACAGCGTCTTTATCAGCACCGCTGTTAATAGAAATGCAGACTACATCACCTGCATTGCAACCGTACTTATCATAAAACTCATTAAAAATTGGCATAAATGTTTGGCAACCACCGCATGCAGCATAAAAGAAATCAATATATACATATTTTCCTTCCGCTGTATAGGTGTATAAATTGTGAGTTACACCACTTGTATCTGTTACGGTAAAATCATTGACAATATCCCCATTTTTATAATTATTCAGTTGCGCTATACTTGTATAAGATGATATTAAAATTATACATAAAAGGAATATTTTCTTCATGATTTTGAAGTTTGTTGTACTCTCTTATTAATTGAAATTAGAAGGAAGTAGTAAGGTTAAAGGTCAAACCCGTTGCAGCAGGAACTTCTCTACAAACACCACCTACACAAAGCAATCCACCTCTTGTTCTTCCCCAACTTAAAGCAAAGCGACTTCTGTTTTTTGAATAGCTTCCCCCAAAATTATAATAATGATCTCGATGATTTTTGTCGTGATTACCGTAGTTCCACATGTCGTTTCCAAAAAATGAAAGATGTGTGTTTACATTAAATTCAGCAGTGGTCCCAGCCCAATTTTGTTTGTCGTCTTTTGTCCAAAGATGTTGTGCTTCTAATCTAGCAGAAGTTTTTGATGTAAACTTATAAGTGGCTTCTCCTACGACAATATTTGAATTTACTTCACCTACTTTTTCTTCTATCACACTTTTATTGTAATAAGTATTGACGTACATAAAAATGCCAGAAGTTTTCTTTGAGAATTTTTTACGTATTTCAAGATTAAAATCTCTAAAAAATTGTTCGCCAATACCAAAGAAGTTTGTTTCAAGTCTTTGAAATTCTGTGTTGTATTTAGCATCTAAACCATACCAATTAGAAAAATTAGCTGCAATTTTTGTTCCATATTTTCCACCCAATGTTGTTTCTTTTTTGAATTTATAATACAAATCGATTTGTCCTCCAACTTCACCAGCCTTTTGAGGTACGGTACCAAAACTAATGCCAGATTGAGCTTGATATACATATATATTTGTCAAGGTATAATCATGTTGTTTTGTCAAACCGGGTAAATAATTGACAATTTGCTCGTTAAAAGTATTTCCTGCGGCTTCTCTATCAGAAAAGAAGTTCATGTTTTCTAGCCTACGAAGTGTTGCGTTTACGCCAAGCCCTTTTTGAGAGTAACCTAATTCTAATAAAAGTGCATTTCCGTAAAATAAGCTGTTATCATAGACAACAGCCTCGCTGCTTACAAAGGCATCTTCAGTTTTTACAACTCCTTCTATGTTGGTGTAAAAGCTGTTTTTAGCAAATTGTACTCTTCCTGAATAAGCCTGAGTATCCGGTTTAAATGCAGTGTTATCAGTCGTAATACCTTGATGTCTGTTTACAATACTAGTACCTATTTGGAAAGTTGTATTTTCTGATGATAAATCAAAATTTGAATCAAAACCAGCAATTGAACCTTCAGAAACATCAAACCCTACTCTTTGATTGCCATATAATGCAGTTAGAGAGATTTTATCTGTAGGTCTATAGGAAGCTTTAGCACCTCTGATAGAATTATTAATGCCCAATTGTCTGTTTTCCCATGATCTATAAACAAGTCCATTTCCAAATTGTCCGTAAAAATAACCTAAAGTAACATCCCATTTATCACGAGTGTATTTGGCAAAATAGGTGCCAATAGATGCTTGTTCATCGTATTTTGGAGAGTAATTTAATAAGTGTTCTGGAGCGTAGCTTTCAGCTTGTATGCCAAATGAAAAATGATTTATACCATATTCGAGTTTTAAATAATTGTTAGATCTAAAACGGTTATCTTCTTCAAAATCACCAGTTACTTCATCATCGACATAATACTGTGAGTTTGATTCTAATCCGATGCTATAATATTGAGTTGATTGGGCAAAACTCTTAAAAAAGAATAACGAAATTACAACTATAAATAAATTACGTAATTGCATGATGATTGGTTAGTTTAAGATGTATAGAAATTGTAACAAGGACAATAACTAATTGAAAATTTACTATTTAAAAGATTTGAATTTCTCGTAAAGTTCTTGTTCCGCTCCAGGTGTATAACCTGAGTGATAATACATTATTTTTCCATTTTTTACAATCATTACGAAAGGAACAGTAGAAATATTCATGGCACGTTTAAATTTTTGATTGGGGTCTAATAAAACTTCATATTCCCAGCCTTTTCCATTTACTAAGGGTTTTACACGTGATTTAGTTCT
>JAUVOS010000066.1 GCA_030599055.1 Lutibacter sp. | reverse complement strand
CCCACAAAATAAGAGAAATGAATGGCGCCATAGACACCAGCAACTAAAGCAACTAAAGAAGCAACTTCAACGAACAGACCTTTCATAAGACCGCGAATAAAACCAAAAACTAAAATTGCAGCTATTATAATATCAAATATTCCCATTTTTTAAACTTTTTAATTTGGATTGGATAAAAATACTAAATTTGCTTTAAAAACAAATATAAATGACCAAAGAAGAAAAAATATTACAAAAATGGAATAAGATTGTAGCTGAATTGTCTGAAAAATTTGCTGACGGCGATACTTTGAATATAGATTCTATCCTTTATTTAATAGGAATTCAGGAGTTAGGAAAAGGACCTCAAGAATTTTCAAAAGATGATAAAATTAATTTGATGCATATCGCAGTTTGTCGTCTTTTAGAACCCTATGGCTATTATAAGTTCGATTCTATTGATTCTGATGGATGGCCACATTATAATTTACTTAAAAAACTACCAGATTTAAAGATTGAAGAACAGACTAGGTTAATAAAATCAGCGATTATTGACTATTTTAAAGAGATAATTACCCCTTAATTTGGTTCAGATATATAAGTTGGAGAGTAATGATAAAAGAATTATTGTATTTTTTTGGACACAAATAACCCGTATTGAGAAGTAACTTTAGTAACAACGTTCAGTATATGAAAAGTTGCCGATTTCGAAGCACTCATTTTTCAATTTACTACAATTTTCAATCGGGCTACAATACTTGATATTACCACTATTTCGGCAATTTTTTATTTACATTGTTATGTGCTGCCGTATAATCTATTATTCAGAATCAGTTTTAGGTGGAATAAGTTCAAATCCAAGCTGAGTCATCCAAAACAAACTATTACCAGCGACCCATTCATCTCTTATTTTACCTTCCTCAAAATGAATAATACTCATACCTATTACTTCAATATGTTTTCCAGTAGGTGGATGCATTCCTGCCCCGGTATTGGTGGCTGAAATTGTCCACAAACCTGCGACTTTATCAGAATCGAAAATCAATTCCTTAATGTCCATATGAAAATCGGGATATGCAGTCCGTAATTTGATAACATGTTCTTTGAAATTATCGACACCTTTTTCCGGTTTAAATTCAGGGGTTGATCTCATCTCAAAATCAGGATGTATTATTTCTTCTATCCCGGTAAATTCACTGGTATTCCAATATTCTACATATTTCTCCAGTATTGGATTATATTTTTCTGAATGATTCGATTCTGTGCATCCCATCAGAAAAAGTGCAGCTAAGAATGAAAGAATAACGATAGATCGCATTAAATTTTTCATAATATATTCCTTATTATTTAATGTTTTTAATGCTGGTTTTTTTTCGGGAAGAGTAAAAAACCGAAACCAAGGGTGAAGAATAGATATACAGCTACAATACCCCAACTAAGAAAGCCCAAACCTCCTGATAGTAGGATAATCAAAGTAACAACAAGGCCAATAGCATCATAGATAAACAAATTCCAAATGATAGCACGTCTGGCCGTAGATTCTTCAGCATTACGCGCGAGCCACGTAAGCAGAAGATTTCCAATAAGCGCAGCTCCATATAATCTTCCTGTAAAAGCAGCACCTGGGTCAAATGATGTCCCCAAAAGATTCAGTAACCAACCAGGAACAAACAAAAGTAAAGGCCCAAAGCCTAAACAAACAATTGATTTAATAATCATTACAGTTTTAAATTTCATAATAAGCTTCCTTTTTTAATGTTAGTATTTATTTTATAAGTCTAAAATTATATAATTAACCCGAAAGTAGGTTGCACATAATGTGTTGTAAGTTAGATGAATTATATGATAAAGTCAATATAAACTCATAACTTTTAATAAATAATCCCCGACTTTTATACTTGCCCCCTTAATTTCCAGATTAAAACTACGAAACACCAAAATTTATATCTGTAACAACCTCACCTGATTTCATAGATTCAATTTTTATATTTCCAACACGAACTCTTGCTAAGCGTAAAGTAGGAAACCCAACAACAGCGGTCATTTTTCTGATTTGCCTGAATTTTCCTTCTCGAATAATTATGGACAACCAACTCGTTGGCCCATGACGATCATCTCGAATATTTTTTGTTCTTTTTGGAAGTTGAGGCGTTTTTTCAAGTTTAGAAACAATGCTAGATTTGGTTTGATATTTTACACCTTCAACACTAATTTCTACTCCTTGTTTTAGTCTATCTATGGCAGTATCAGTAATCAATCCATCTACTTGAACATAATACTCTTTTTCAACTTTATTGCTTCGTATATATTCACTCAGTTTTCCGTCTGTTGTAAGTAATAGCAATCCTTCAGACTGATAATCTAATCGACCAATAGCCATCGTGTTTTCGGGAAAATTATAAAGAGCACCCAAAAGCTTTTTATTTTTCCTTGTAGTTTCGTTGTTTACAAACTGGCTTAAATAACCATAGGGTTTATATAGGGCGAAGTGACGGTGTTTAGAAATATGTTTTGTCATTTTTTGCAAGATACAAATTCCGTTTTCCAAAGCAATAAAATAATTACTTCGAGCAGGGCGAACTCATGCTTTTCTCTGTGAAACCTTTGTGTATTCTTTGGTTACTCTGAGAATTCTTTGAGTAACTTTGTATAATAGTTATTGTACAAAGTTGCTCAAAGAAAACACTAAGAGCCACAAAGTTAGATAAACACTATTAAAATCCTAGCACCTCAAAATGAGATTTAGCCCACGACAAAATGCAAATGGGTGTACGGCAACTTTCCTTACTATTGTTTTTTATTGAAAAATCATTTTTATAGTAATCATGGAACTCCCTCTCCTGTGAATAGGGTTGGGGTGAGGTCTATCATTGACAAATGACCTCTCTTAATCCCTCCAATACTTCGGCTACGCTCTGTACAGGCGAGGGAAATAAATTTGACATAAAAAAAATAAACAGTTAGAATCTGCATTTTGTCGTACACCCTAGTTTGTGCAAGAAATATATTTATTCAACTAAAAAAAGGATGATGATTTCAAAAACAAAATAGAATTAACACTAAAACACTTGATTTTATTACATTTGTCGCTTAATGAAATATATTAAAAATATTTTTATTCTTATTTGGCGTTTGTGGTTCTACATTTTAATGATCGGAACCATACTGCCTGTTGTTCCGATATTATTTATCATTACGGCAAAAGAATCTTACTTTCCAATATTTTATAAAATATTACACATTTGGGGAAAAGCAATGCTTTTTTTCATGGGTTTTAGTGCTGATATTCAAATGGTAGAAGCTTTAATTTCTAATAAGAGCTATATGTTTTCAGCCAACCATACTTCTATGATAGATGTAATGTTAATGTTAGCATTGTTTAAAGATAATCCCTTTGTTTTTGTAGGGAAAGTCGAGTTGACAAAAATTCCAATCTTTGGGTTTTTCTATAAACGTACGATGATTATTGTTGATAGAAATAATCAAGCAAGTCGAAATAATGTTTTTGAACATGCAAAAAGACGTTTAGATAAGGGTTTGAGTGTTTGTATTTTCCCTGAGGGATTAGTTCCTAGTGATGAGCGTATTGTACTGACAGATTTTAAAAATGGGGCTTTTGTTTTAGCGATAGAACATCAAATTCCTATTGTACCTATTAGTTTCTACGATTGCAAAAAACGCTTTTCATACACTTTCTTTAGCGGAGCTCCCGGTAAATTACGTGTAAAAGTTCATGCTCCGATAAGCACGAAAGGAATGAACGTAAAAAAGGATAAAGACATGCTAAAAGATAAAATATTTAAGATATTGTATAATGATTTAAAAAGCCAAAGTTGATACTGTATAAAAAGTGAGTTCAATTTTTTTATTGCAATAAAAAAATTGTCATTGATGCTTTTGGTATTAATTTTGGTAAAGTCAAGCAAAGTATATATTAAAAAACATATCTTTGAGATTAATAAAACTCCCTAAAATGAAACATTTACTTTTTATATTAATAGTATTGCTCAATGTTGTTCTTTATTCACAAGATAAAATCATCAATTTACAATCTGAAAATTTAAAGGGAAAAGTTCAATCTTACGAAAAAAAAACATTTATAATTGATCAAAATTCAAAAGCTTTAATTCAAAAGTATTCTATAAAATATACTTTTAACAAAAAAGGGGATATTATTAGTATTGAAAATTTTGGAGATGATGCCAAAAGTGATTCCAAGGAAGTATTTGAGTATAAAAATCACAAAATTTCTAAAACGAACCTTTTTAATGCTATGGGCAAGACAAATAAAATGACATTATATGATTATGATGATAAAGGATATTTAACACTCCAAAAGAAATATAATAAGCAAGGAAAATTACAATATGAAACGAGTTATATGTTCAATCAAAAAGGACAATTAACGGTACAGCAGAAATTAATTCCTAGTATTAATTATATGATGAAAGAGAGTTACAAATACGACGCTAATAACAATTTAATTGAAAAAGCTAAAACAGCACGTATCGGTACAACAAAAGAGATTTTTGAATATAATTCTCAAGGGCTAGAAACTAAAAAATCAGAATACAATGCTATGGGCGAGCTGTATAGTGTTATTGTTTACGAATATAACAAACAAGGTGATAAAACCAGATTAAAAAAATATGACGTAAACGACGTAATGAATTACCACGAGAAATACGATTATAAATACGACTCAAAAGGAAATTGGACGGAATGCATCAGTTTTGAAAAAGGAGAAAAAGTAACTGTTGACAAAAGAGCAATTTTTTATTATTAGACCAAAAAAAAGCTTCCAAATTTGAAAGCTCTTTAATAATTGTATTTTTATTGAACTATGTTAGAATGCATAGTTTAAGCCAACCATCCAATAACTTTGTAGTTTATTGTCTAAGTTTTCAAAAGTTGTGTTTGTATTTTGCTCAAGAGCATAATTTAACGCTTCTTGTTTATTATCTCTTAAACCGAAGTCAAAGCCCAAACCAATACTTTTCCATAAAGTATATCCAAATGAGTTGGTCCAAGTCCAATTTGAATAGTTATTGCTTTTATAGCTTTGAAAAGCTGAAAGATTTGTTTTAAAGTTTATAGCACCGATTTTTCTGGTATAATCAGCAACTATTTTCGCTCCTAATGAAGATTCAAAAACACTATCTCCATCGCTAAATATAAAATTGTAGTTTAACGGGTGAACCACTACCACAAGGTCTTTTAATGGAGTCCAAGTAGCTCCCAAACCTGCATCAAGATAGCCGGGATTGTTGAAATTATCAATAATTGTAGTTCGGTATTCAGCTAAAGTAGAGGCTGCTAAATTTTTAGTCAGCTTATAACCAAACAAAGAGGTAATACCAAAAACATCTGTAGCGCCTTTAAAATCGGCAACATCTGTATCAATATCAAGATCGTCTAATTTTATCCAATTTAGATTCACATTTGCAGAATTCCTCCAGAAATATTTATCCTGAATAAGATTGGCAAAACCGTTTACTGTAAAACCTATATTTCCTGCTGATGAGTTAGCAGCTCCTTTAGAATACCAATTGTTAAAACCGGAAAGATTTCCACCAACAGTTCCAAATGCACCAGTTTTCCAACCGGGTAATGCATCAATTTTGCCTTGTAGGACATCAACTTCTCCCTGCAATTTTGTAATAACCGCCTTTTTTTTAGTTTGGTCGGCTTTCATTTCTTCTAGTGTTTGAGCGTTCATTGTATGCACTCCTACAATCAAAACAAACACAAATAATAATTTTTTCATTTTTTGGATTTTAAAATTCGGACAAAAATACAACTATAAGTGAATAATACAATTACTATTAATAAAGTTAAAAAAAGATTCTAATTACATAAATCCAAGAGCTAATTTTGCTTCGTCACTCATTAAATCTTGAGACCAAGCGGGTTCAAAGGTAAGATCTAACTCCACTTCTTCAACACCTTCAAGCGCATTAACTCTATCTTTTACTTCCTGAGGCATAGACTCAGCAACAGGACAATTGGGAGTTGTAAGTGTCATAATTATTTTTACAGCAGTCTGCTCCTTGTTGACAAAAACATCGTAGATAAGACCTAATTCATATATGTCAACAGGTATTTCTGGATCATAAATTAACTTTAGCTCATCAATTATTCTCTCAGTAAGTGTTTTGTTTTTAGTAGTGCTCATTTAGATTGATTCTAGATAAGCGCAAAAGTAGGAAAAATAAAGAATAAAAAATTCTGTTTTTGGAATTATATGATAGGTTATAACCCGAATTATTCATGAATAATGCGGAGTTAGAAAGTTAAAAGTGTAAAGTTCATAAAGTTAGCGTTTGTCTTTAATTTTTAATATAGCCCAAATTTGGGTTATAATTTTACCTGTTATTTGAGTGTAAACTTTTAACTTTCAATAAACGCTTTAGCGTCATCACGCAATAGGCGTGACATTAGAACTTTATACTAAGAAAAATTCATAAATTTTTCGGGATAAGTAATACATAACACTTCAAGTTTGATGGCTCAGCATAAAAGCGTAATTTCCTAAACTAAAAAAAGGACAATTCCCCCAAATTGTCCTTTTTCTTAATTTTCCTAAAAAAAAGCTACTTTTTCTTTTTTCAACTTTTTTTTCACACAGCAATTAAATAAATACTTAACATAACAATTGTATTATAACTATAATACGCCGACAAATGTATGATGATTGCCCCTTGTTTTACTTAAGAAATATGTATTTAAACTGAATTAGTTTATAATTGGTAGTAAATTCAATATAATTGATCTTTTTTGTAATTGCTTATTTCATTTGAAAAGCCAATGCATACAATTTTATTTGTTTAATCATTGAAACAAGTCCATTAGCACGTGTAGGAGATAAGTTTTCTTTTAAACCTATTTTATCGATAAAATCTAATTTTGTATCTAATATTTCCTTTGGGGTTTGATTAGAAAAAACACGTAATAATAGGGCAACAACTCCTTTGGTAAGAATAGCATCACTATCAGCAGTAAACACAATTTTGTCATCAACTTTTTCTGCATATAGCCATACTTGAGACTGGCAGCCGCTGATCAAGTTATCTTTAGTTTTTTCTTTTTCGTCGATTATTGGTAATGATTTCCCTAACTCAATCAAATATTCATATCGTTCCATCCAATCTTCTAGAAATTCAAATTCGTCG
The DNA here is from genome assembly GCA_030599055.1 of Lutibacter sp. Classification (GTDB taxonomy): domain Bacteria; phylum Bacteroidota; class Bacteroidia; order Flavobacteriales; family Flavobacteriaceae; genus DQTL01. The sequence goes on along the minus strand of JAUVOS010000066.1, from coordinate 4,609 downwards.
ATAATTTCTGCTTGTATATCTTGTATTGTCACTTTTGTGTTGTTTTTAAAATCAAATAATTCTCAATTCTTAATTCTTAATTCTTAATTATAATTACTTTTGCAAAGATACATAAGAAAAAACAGCATGAGCAAACTTTTAATAGTCGGAACAGTCGCTTTTGACGCCATCGAAACTCCTTTTGGAAAAACGAATAAAATTTTAGGAGGTGCCGCAACCTACATATCACTAGCCGCTTCTCATTTTAATGTAGAAAGCGGAATTGTCTCAGTTGTTGGTGGTGATTTCCCAAAAGAGTTTTTACAAAAATTAAACCAAAAAAATATTGATACTTCAGGTATTGAAATTATAGAAGATGGGAAAACATTTTTTTGGAGTGGAAAATATCACAATGATTTAAATGCTCGTGATACACTTACGACAGAACTTAATGTTTTAGCTGATTTCGAGCCTAAAGTACCCAAACATTTTCAAAACCCTGATTTTTTAATGCTTGGAAATTTACATCCGGCAGTACAAATGGACGTTATTCAGCAAATACCACAAAGGCCAAAATTAGTGGCTTTAGATACGATGAATTTTTGGATGGATAATACTTGGGACGAATTAATGGAGGTTATCGCAAAAGTTGATGTTATTACAATCAATGACGAAGAAGCCAGACAAATGAGTGGCGAGTATTCTTTAGTAAAAGCAGCACAAAAAATTCATAAAATGGGGCCGCAACATGTCGTGATTAAAAAAGGAGAACACGGCGCCTTGTTGTTTAATAATGGAGATGCTTTTTTTGCACCGGCTTTACCTTTAGAAGAGGTTTTTGATCCAACAGGAGCAGGCGACACTTTTGCCGGTGGATTTATAGGGTATTTAGCAAGCACACATGATGTTTCCTTTGAAAACATGAAAAGAGCCGTCATATCAGGATCTAATTTAGCCTCCTTTTGTGTAGAAAAATTTGGAACCGAACGCATGCTTGACCTTACAAAAGAGGAAATTCAAAATCGATTACAAGAATTTAAACAACTAACCCAATTTGATATTGATCTTAGTTAAAAGTTATAAAGTTTATAAAGTAGAAAAGTTGTAGGTAAAACTAGAATCTTAACCTTTACAAACTTTAAACTTTAAACTTTAAAACTAAATAAATGAGTGACCCTATAAAACATGAATGTGGTATTGCCTTAGTTCGACTACTTAAACCTTTATCGTTTTATAAAGAAAAATATGGTACTGCATTTTGGGGGCTTAATAAACTCTACTTACTACTCGAAAAACAGCACAACCGAGGACAAGATGGTGCGGGTGTGGCAAGTATTAAATTTAATACAGCGCCAGGAACAAGATATATCAGTAGAAAACGATCTAATAAATCACAACCTATACAAGCTGTTTTTAACCATATAAATCAGCGTATAGATACGATATTTCTTGAAAATCCAGATAAAAAAAATGATGTCAATTGGCAAAAGGCAAATATGCCGTATATAGGAGAGTTGTTTTTAGGCCATGTACGCTATGGCACCTTTGGAGGAAATAGTATTGAAAATGTACATCCGTTTATCAGACCGAGTAATTGGAAGCATAGAAGTTTGATTATGGCTGGAAATTTCAACATGACCAATTCTAATCAATTATTAGATGATTTAGTACAAATCGGTCAGCATCCAAAAGAAAACACCGATACAATTACCGTAATGGAAAAAATCGGGCATTTTTTAGATAAAGAAGTGGAAAAATTGTACCAACGATACAAAAAACAAAATATTTCAAAATTAGAAGCATCTGCCTTAATCAGTAAAAATATTGATATTGCGAGTATTATAAAAAAATCAGCTAAAAGTTGGGATGGTGGTTATGCAATGGCCGGTTTATTGGGGCATGGCGATGCTTTTGTTCTTAGAGACCCAAATGGTATTCGACCTGCTTTTTATTATCAGGACGAAGAAGTTGTTGCAGTTGCATCAGAAAGACCTGCTTTACAAACAGTTTTTAACGCTCCAATACATGAAATACATGAATTGGAAAATGGAGAGGCAATTATTCTTAAAAAAGAAGGTAAAATTAGTGTAGAACAAGTTTTAGAAGCCAAAGAAAAAAAGGCTTGTTCATTTGAAAGAATCTATTTTTCTAGAGGTAGTGATGCAGCTATTTATAAAGAAAGAAAAACTTTAGGGAAGTATGTTTTTCCACAAATCTTAAAAGCGATTGATAATGATATTTCTAATACGGTGTTTTCATTTATTCCAAATACTGCAGAAACAGCTTTTTTTGGAATGCGTGAAGCTGCTGAAGACTTTTTAAATGAACAAAAAACAAAAATTCTTTTAGAAGGAAAACGACAATTAACAGCTGAAAGAGTTAGAGAAATATTATCAGAAAAACCAAGAATAGAGAAAATTGCTATAAAAGATGCCAAATTACGAACATTTATCGCTGATGATAAAAGCCGTAATGATTTAGTTGCACATGTTTATGACATAACCTACGGAGTTGTAAAACCTACCGATAATTTAGTAATTATAGATGACAGTATTGTTCGTGGCACTACGTTAAAGAAAAGTATTTTAAGAATTGTAGATCGCTTGGGTCCTAAAAAAATTGTGGTGGTATCTTCCGCACCTCAAATACGCTATCCTGATTGTTATGGAATTGACATGGCAAAATTAGGTGACTTTATCGCTTTTAAAGCTGCTGTAGCCTTGTTAAAAGAAAAAGGAAAAGTACAAGTATTGATGGATGTGTATGAAAAGTGTAAATTAGAACTTAAAAAAGAAGATGACGCAATGATAAATATTGTTCAAGATATTTATGCGTCTTTTTCATATTTAGAAGTTTCTAAAAAAATTGCTGATTTATTGACTTCCAAATTTATAGTTGCAGAGGTTATTATTATATATCAAACCGTAGCCAATTTACACAAAGCCGTGCCCAATCATAAAGGCGATTGGTATTTTACAGGAAATTACCCAACACCCGGCGGAAATAGAGTTGTTAACGAGGCTTTTATCAACTATTATGAAGGTAAAAATTTAAGGGCTTATTAATAATATTTATTCGCGGGGCGAAAGCCCAATTGGTTTAATGCCCCGGCCCTTTGGGTCGGTATAGCATGGTTTGCAAAGCAAACTCATTTTAATACTCTGATGGCTCTACCTCGGAGTAGTTTATTTTTTTCCTATCTTTGTCAATTAAATTTTCATCCCTAGTTTATTCAACTAAAAAAATGAATTATTATGAATAAGTTAGTTCACCCAAAACCCATAGACAAAGAAATTAAGTTAGACCCTTCCCAGATTATTATGTCTAAAACTGATTCTAAGGGTATTATTGAATATGCCAATGCCAATTTTATAGAAGTTTCTGGCTATGAAGAATATGAATTAATGGGACAACCCTATAATATTATTCGTCATCCTGACATGCCTGAGGTAATATTTAAATTATTAAGGGAGAGACTTAATGAAGGAAAAAGCGTCTATGTTTTGATTAAGAATTTAGCAAAAGATGGTCGTTTTTATTGGGTGCTTGCAAGTTTTGAAACCAAATATGATAAAAAGGGAAATATACGATCGCATTATGTACTTAGAAAAGCGGCTCCAGGAAATGTTATATTTCAAATTGAAAAATTGTATAAAACTATATTTGATATTGAGAAAAATCATAGTATTGAAATAGCTGAAAAATACATTAAAGGTCTTTTAGAGGATAAAGGACAAGATTATGATACATTTATTTTAAGCGTATTAAATGTTTCTAAAAACACGTTAAATACCTATTTTACAGGGAATAAAGAAAAAATAGAATCTGAAAAAAAAGACGGATTTTTCAATAAACTTTTTCAATGATAAATTAAAGAAATCAATTTAGTAATTCATATGAATGATTTAAATTTAACACCCAATGATAGAGAAGTTAGGCTAGAACCTGGCCAAGATATTATAAGTAAATATTCTGCAGATTTACTTTTAGAATATATTAATGAATATTTTGAAGAATTTTCTGGATTTAAAATTCATGATGAGTTAGGCAACTCTTTTGATAGCGTGAAACATTATGATATGCCACAAACTATTTTAAATATAATTGATCAACATATTGTAGATAAAAAGAATATAAACCTTATTATTAAAAATGAAATAAAAGATGGTCGTTTTTATTGGTTTTTAACAGATTTTAAATTTAAGATTAATGAAGATGAGAGTTTAAATTCTATGGTCTTTTATAGAAAATCTCCTTCAAGAATAGCGATACCTGTTTTAGATAATCTCTATAAAAAATTGATTGATATTGAAAAACATGTGAGCATGGAAGTAGCAGAAAAATATTTGGAGGGCTTTCTTGAAGAAAAAAAAATGTCTTTTAAAGAATACACAAAGCATTTAAGTCAAGAAGAAGGCTTCACCGAAATAAAACAGAAATCTCCTAGAAAACAGAAAAAGTCTTTAATGAAAAAGCTATTTGGGAAATAAATTTATTTGTGAGACTCTTAAAAATTATTTCAATTTTTAAGTTAGCCGAACTAATCCCGCTTTTTTAGCGGGTTATTGGTTAATACCTCGACCTTCTAGGTCGATTCCTTTTATTGGGTTCAGGGTTCTACCCTGAGGTT
>JAUVOS010000259.1 GCA_030599055.1 Lutibacter sp. | reverse complement strand
CGATATTTATTAGCTCCTCTACCGATTAAATTGAATTTAAAACTAGGAATATTCTCTTGCAGGCTAGCAATTGCTTTTAAAATTAAATTTACATTTTTAACTTCCGACATACTAGAAGCGTGGAGTATCGTAAATTCCTTTGTCTTAACTGTTTTTGGTGTAAAAATAGCTGTATTAACCACATTGGGGACTTTTTGATAGTTGCCTTTTAGACCAAAATTTTGCATTGCATTTCCAAGACTATTACTTACAGGACACACATAGTTTGCATGTTTTGTGATTAATTTTGAAAGCAGCTTTTCAAAAAATCCAATTTTCTTGTTATAAGGAGCGTAATAGCCATGATAATGTTCGGAAATTAGGTATTTTTTTTGTTTAAAAAGCTTAAGAAATAAGGCGATAAGTCCTGAAGGATACAACTTGTTAAGATGGATTATATCAAAGGCTTCTGTTTTTTTTAATAAGATTTTAAAAGCTTTTATAAACTGAAATACTTTTACAAAACCTAAAGGAGATGGTTTGACATAAGCAATCAGGCTTCTGACATTATTATGTGTAGAATCTGATATTTCGATACTTTTAGTCGCGTTTTTATCTGACTTAACATGTATTACAGTTACTTTATGCAGAATACTTATTGCTTCGGCGTGTCGTTGAATAAAGTCACCACTATCAGGAGTTACTCTTGAAGGATACCATCCTGTTAAAAAAAGTATGTGTAAGGCTTTTTTTTGCAAGTATTCTGTTTTAGAAAACCAAAAGTACTATTTAATTAGAGATTATTATTCTATTTTTGTAATTCAATTAATTTATGATTATTCAAAATTGTACGGATTTTATATACAAAATAGTGGTGTTGAACAAAACAAAGACAAATCAGGCTTTGAAAATTCTGAACAGATTAATTATATAGATTATTCTTTCAGGTATTTTAAGTTTAACAAATTTCAAGAAGACAAGATATTCACACAAACAGAAAAGTATGTCGTAGGTATTGATGGTGTTATTTTAAATAAGAAATCTTTACTAAAGAACTATGCGGTAAAAGGTTTTGTAGGTTTGATATTACTACTATATGAAAAGGAAAAAATAAATTTTGTCTCCAAACTCAAAGGTGTTTTCTCCGGCTTTATTTTTGAAAAAGAATCAAAAAACCTTTTTTCCTTTAATGATAAAGTGGCTACAAAACAGGTCTTTTATTCCTATTTTAAAGGTAATCTAGTCATTGCGCCTACACTCGAGAGCATTGTAAGGGCTAGGGAAGAAGCAGGTGTTACAAATAGTTTACATGTTGAGGCCACCTACAACATGCTCACTTTTGGAGGTATGATAGAAAACCAAACCTTAGTACAAGACATCTTTAAATTAGGAGCAGGAGAATATTTAAAATTTAATGACAATAAACTGGAAGTAAACAAATACTTTGATTTTAACGAAGTTGAAATTTCAATAACTGATAAAAAAACTGCTATTAAGCGATTAGATGAAGCATTTATAGAGGCATTAAAACTTGAATACGAAAAAGATAAAGAATACAACTACAAGCCTATCGCTACTTTAAGTGGTGGTTTAGATTCACGAATGAACGTGATGTTGGCAAAAAATATGGGTTACAAACCCTTGACCTATTGTTTTTCACAATCGAATTATGCTGATGAAAAAATAGCCCAAAAAATTGCCAAAGATCTAAATCTCGATTTTAAGTTTATACCTTTAGATGGTGGCAATTATTTAAAAAATCTCTCTGAAATGATTGCTATAAATAGTGGTTTGCAGTTATATCACGGCTCTGCACATTATAATTATGCACTACAACAATTAGATCTATCAAGTTATGGATTAATGCATACGGGACAAATAGGAGACGGTATTTTAGGAGGTTTTGTAAGTGAAGGAGAAAATAATAATTACCTTTTAAATACAATATCCAATAGATTTTTAAAGAAAACCAAAATAAATCAATCGAAACTAGGTTCTTATCGAGATGAGGAAGTTTTTAAACTCTACCAAAGGGTTTTCAATTTGGCGAATTTTGGATCGTATGTTGTAGAACACAACCAAACCTACTTAGTTTCACCTTTTCTAGACGATGATGTTATTCAAGTTGCTTTCTCCATACATCCTGATTTAAAACACAATCAAAATATTTATATAGATTGGATTAACCAATTACATCCGGAAGTAGCGAAATACAAATGGGAACGAACAGGTTTTAGACCTGATAAAAAGTGGAAAACAAGATTTTCTCGTTATACCAATAAACTAAAAAAAGAATACTTTATTTTTACCAATCAAAAGGACAAATTATCCATGAATCCATTGGAATATTGGTATGACACAAATAACACAATTAAAGAGTTTTATACACGTTCTTTTAATGAGAATATAGGTTTGTTAGCAAGAAATAATGAATTGTTTACAGATGTGGCTTCCATGTTTAAAGAAGGAAGTTTTACTGAAAAAGCTGTTGTATTAACGCTTTTGGAAGTAATTAAAAAATATAAATTACAGATTTAGATGGGTACACACTGTTAAAATATTTCGTGTATTCTGGGAACTCTGTGTGAAATAAATGACAAGTAACCCACAGAAAACATTGATTTTTAATTAGTAGCGTCCGAGTAAATAAACATAAAAACCTGTTTTCCTTGAGAATAAAGGGAGTGAAAGCTT
>JAUVOS010000247.1 GCA_030599055.1 Lutibacter sp. | reverse complement strand
TTCTATTTCTTTATCTCTAAATTCTTCTTCTAATTTATTTAAGTGTGGAATTTCTCTAACACATGGCTTACACCAAGTTGCCCAAATGTTAATATATACTACTTTTCCTTTTAGATCTCTTAAAGAAACGAGATTATTTTCTATGTCGTAAAGTTCAAAATTGGGGGAAATACTCCCTATTGGTAGTCTTTTAAGACTTAAATATTTATTGTTTATTTCATCTAAATATTGCTTGTTTGAAATATATGAATTAATGATGTTATAAACCTCATCAAGTTCATTTGTGCGATCCAGACTTTGTATTCCCATATGATGCGCAATACTTTCTTTAATCCGATCATTTTTAATGCTATTTCCTATTGTTTTCATTAAAGCGACTTCAAAATCAATAGAATCTTTTTCATTCCAATTCTCTTTTGTCTCCTTCCATATATAATAATCTAAAAAGTAAATGTAATATTGAGCCTTTGAAAGTAACTCATTTGATAAATCCAGCTCATCAAAAGCATTAGGATAGTTAGGAGAAACTTCAAAATCAGTATTACCTGTTACATTACGCTTCATCATTTCAAAAGTATATATTTTATTTAGTGTCTGATACTTAATAGAACTTGAATCTATAAAACTAAAACCTTTTCCGAAATTTTGTTTATGATCGTTGAAAAGTTTCATTCTTACTCTATGCAATGAGTCAATTATATTTAGATATTCTTTTTCGTTTAGTTGAGAATGATATCCTGAATTGTTAAACGGATATAATTTGTAATTCAACAAAGTTTTTTTTGCTAAATAATTATTTTCATAAGCACCTTTACCCGTATATTTAATTGATTTAAAGGATTTTTTCGAATCTAATGATAAATTAAGATTGTAATTTGGTTTTAGATAGATCTGGGTGTGACCATTACCATCATCTAAATAATAATAGCCTTCAGTTATATGTATTGTATCATTAAAAGTACCGTCCCCTGCTAGGTGAAATGTATGTATTTTATAGTCAAATCGGTTCGTAATTGTTAGTGAGTCAGAATTTGGGTTTTCAATCTTACCTGAAAAAATTACAAAGTCATTTTGTTTTTCCTTTTTACAAGAGTTGAATAGTAGTATCAGTCCAATTGAAATTAATATAATGTTTTTCATTTATGACAACTTTTCGTTACACAATTTTTTAATCTACGGCACCAACTCATCACCACGTAAGTGTCTAAAACGTTTACGAGCTTGCACCAAATAAATACTTGAAGCTTGCTCTAAAATAATTTTTTCGTAATAATTTTTAGCTTTTTCAGGTTGGTCTAGAAAGGTGTCATATAATTGCGCTAAATAAAATAAAGCATCATCAATTAAAATATCGTCTTTTTCCAATTCTAAAATGCTTAAATAATTTTGTTCGGCAGCAATAAACTCTTCGGATTTTTCAAATAGTTTTGCTTGTTTATACAGCGCTTCATCCTCGATTGGATGCCCTTTGTGTTGTATTAAAATCTGAGTCAAAGTATCAATGGCTTGTAAATATTTATTTTGATACGACAACAAATCAGCAGTTGCATAACTTTTTAAAGCGGTTCGTACAGAATCTTGAGCGATATTATCATCGATGAGCAAACTTAAGTCTATAGCATCATTTGCAATCAATTTAGTGGTGCCTCTTTTCAGTACTTTTAGTTGAATATTTGCCCAATCAAAATCCCCTTTAAAATAGGAGGTTTGTGCTACTTTATAACGTGCTTCCTGCGCTAATACATGATTTTTAAGTTGTGTTTGTACTTGCGAATAATTAATCAATGCTTGATTATATTTACCGGTAAAAACCATAATATCAGCAAGTAAAATCTTAACTTCTGCCTTTTGAAATCTGTTTAATCGGTTTTGCAAACTAGTTTGTAGTGTTTCAATAGCTTTGTTTGGATTGTTTTGAATAAAAGTTAAAAATTCAGCATAAGAAACCTGAATTCTCAAGGTGTTATTTCCCTTTCCATACTCCTTAAAAACCGATTGATAGGCAGCATCAACCTTTGTTGAATCCTTTTCAAGAACTTTTTCACTTTCCAGAAGAAAATAATGTGCGGTAATTTGTAATTGAGCATCAGAGCTGTGATCTAACACATAGTTATAAGCATTTTTTGTAGCTTCAAAATCTTGTGATGCAAAAGCGATATTTCCAATATCAATGATACCTTCCAAACCGGTTTGACTTCGTTTGTGAACGGCCTTTTCTTGCACCAAAGCTTTGCTAAAATCTTTTTGTTGTAAATAAATCCAAGACAATAATTTATTCCATTCGTCTTTTGGATTTTCTTGCGATTTTTTAATCAATAACTTTCGAAACAATACGTTATTCGGATCTTGTGCATCATCACTGATATATCTTCCAATATACCGCTGAATATTGGCTAAAACACCTCCTTTTTTAAGAACCATATCTAAATAGGTGTTAAACATCTTTTCAATGGCTCCTTTTTCTCCATATATAGAAGCAATATAGGAGTTATAATTTGCAGTTGGATTGGCTTCTTGCATCAACAGATAACTCTGTAATGCGTAATCTAACAAATGATATTCATAAAAAGTTCTGGCTATTTGATAGCCAGAAGAAGGTTTTTTACGAAGCGCTTTAGCCGCTTTTTCATAATAAATTTTTGCCTGCTCAACCTTGTGTTGATTTTGGAAATTATAACCCAATTCCACCCATAGAAATGCCTGTTTAGGATACAATTTTAAACGCTCATTTGTTATTGTTTCCACTTTTTCATATTCTTCAATTGCTCGCCATGAGCGCACTAGTTTTTTATAAATATAGACGCTGTGTTTTTGTTTGTTGTATTGTTTTTGATAGAGATTCGCCGCTTTTTCAAACGCTCCTTTGCGAAAATAATCATTTGCCAAATCTGTTTCTTGTTTGTTTTGAGCAAAAGAATTAAAAGCGAATAATAAAAGTAATATGTATATAAATTTTCTAAGCATTAGGACAAACCTATGGAAAAAATATCACAAATTGAGAAAGTAATAAAGATTTTGATTTCGAGATTTCAAAAAACTATCTTTGCAAATATA